>JBEENF010000166.1:0-7937 GCA_041192325.1 Verrucomicrobiota bacterium | reverse complement strand
GTGACCCCCGGAGGCGTCGAAGACTCCGCGGCGGACATACGGATACAGATCAGCGCCCGGTTCGGTTTCGTTGAAGCCCTTCAGCGTTTGGACCGGTACGCTCGGGACTTCCACCGGGGCGGTATGACAGGCGGCGTGAACGAACCGTGTAAAGGGTAGTTCGAGCGCCGTTCCGCACCGCTGATGGTAGATGCCCAAGGCGTAAGTTCTCGCAAAAGCTGCGGGAACGCCGTCGTGAATGAAGAAAGGGTAGGAGGCTCCGTGACCTGGCACGACCACGCGATATTCGCCCGGAGTGCGAAGTTCGGTAAACTTCGCCTCCATGACGCTGCGATACCAGCCATGCGGCAGGCCGCGCTCCAGTCGCGGAGTGAGTTGACCCCGGTGGACGATTTTGCCGGAACGAACCTCGACCACGTTGAATTCTGCGGGATCGGGTTGCGACAGCTCCGCCAACGAGCCTAGATAATAACCCACCAGCGCCGTTTTCGGCGAATCCGGCGCATAGCCCACTTGGTTGACATGAATGGCCGGCCCAAGTCGAAGCGGCTCTGATTGCGCGCTGAGTCGCAAAGGCGCGAGCCAGGGAATTGTTCCCGTGTACTCCACTTCAACCGTTTTCGCCTCGGGCAAGGGCGCCGACAGCCGGAGATAAAAATAGTTACCGACGCGGAGGTCGCGTTTTTTTTCCGGCGCATAGATCGCGCGTCGGCGGAAACCCGTCTCGGCCACTACCGCACGGATTCCATCGACGGTCACCTTGAAATCCGAGGGACCAAAATGCGGTGGCTCAGGGGGGGCAAAGGGACCATCGGGTGGGACAACAGGTGAACCCGCTACGACCGCCGTAATTTCCAACATGGCGGGCGAAATGATTTTCAGCGCGCGGGCGCCATCCGGCGGGGGCGTGAGCGAGGGGATAGCCCAGGGCGAGGATGCAGCAGGGGCCTGTCCCGCGATACCTTGCGGAACGACCAGAGACCCGCTCGCAAGAGTTAATAGGCCGTGAAAAGCACAGCGGAATGAAACCTTTTTAAAGGGGACGGAAAACGCCACACTACATATAACGCAATCGTACCCTTGCCGAGATATGGGGTGGCCGCCTACTTCAGCAGGGGCGGTACGCCCGATATTCAGTTCTGCGGGAAACGCTAGGTTCGGCTCATGCCCAACACACTGCTCGTCACAGGTTCATCAGGCCTGATCGGCTCGGAGGTCTGCGTCTACTTTGCGCGCGAGCTCGGCTATCAGGTTCACGGAATCGATAATAACCAACGCGCGGTGTTCTTCGGGCCCGCGGGCGACACTCGCTGGAACCAGCAAAGGCTGGTGGAGGAACTTCCCGGATTCGTGCACCATGAGATCGACATTCGGGACCGGGCCGGCGTGCAGGCGCTCGTGCGTCGCATCCGGCCCGACGCCATGGTGCATACGGCGGCGCAACCAAGCCATGATCGCGCGGCGGCCATCCCGTTCGACGATTTCGATACGAACGCCGTGGGCACGCTCAACCTGCTCGAAGCTGCCCGGCAGGCCTGTCCTGAATCGCCGTTTGTCCACATGAGCACGAACAAGGTTTACGGCGATGCGCCGAACCGGATCGCCCTGCGCGAGCTGGAGACCCGCTGGGATTACGCGGATCCCGCGTATGCGCATGGCATCGCCGAGACCTTCACGATTGACCAGTCAAAACATTCTCTTTTCGGGGCGAGCAAAGTCGCCGCCGACGTGATGGTGCAGGAATACGGCCGCTATTTTAATCTGCCCACGTGTGTCTTGCGCGGGGGCTGTCTGACGGGACCCAACCATAGTGGCGTGGAACTGCACGGGTTTCTCAGTTATCTCGTGAAATGCAATCTGGAGGGGCGCGAGTACAAGGTGTTTGGTTACAAGGGAAAACAGGTCCGCGATAATATTCATTCGCTCGACGTGGCTCGTTTCATGGCCGCGTTCGTCGCTGCCCCCCGCGCCGGAGAGGTCTATAATCTGGGTGGCGGGAAGGCCAATTCCTGTTCGATCCTGGAGGCATTTGCGATGGCCGAGGCGCATACCGGCAAGCCGCAACGCCACACCTATCTCGATCAGGCGCGCGCCGGAGACCACATCTGCTATTACAGCGATTTGCGGAAGATGCGGGCGCATTATCCGGATTGGAATATCACGCAATCGTTGGACGAGACCATTCGTCAAATCGTGGAAGCTTGGGGACTCCGCCAAAAATGGCAGGAGCCGGTCGCACTGGCGGGAGCCTGAGCAAGCTACCCGCGCCCGCAACCTCAATGAACCAGCAGGCACGGCGCGCGGCCCGACTTGCTCCCGGTCATGAATAACGGCCGCTCACCGGGCTGAGCGCCCACTGCCGCGCATCGTGTCAGTTTCATAGCGTCGCATTTGTCATTGGGACGTTTTTCCTGCGCCGCCTCCGCCTTCCGAACCGACTTTGTTCAAAACTCCGTAGTCGCTCCCATGCACCCTTCTGCCTCGTCCCCAGCCAACTCCGAAGATCACAAGTTGTGGTTTCGTTTTCTTTTATGCTGTTTCACCCTCATCTGCGGATTCCGAATTTTTCTTGTGGAGAAATTCGGCGCGCCCATTGCCTGGGGCGACGATTTGGACGGCACCGCCTTTCGGATTCTCGCGCCATTGCGCGACGGTTCCTTTACCTGGCCCCTTTTATTCAAGGCGCATAATGGCGATCATGTGATCGCGGCGACGCGCCTCTGGGAAATGCTGTGGTTTAAGATCAACGGCGAATGGGATCCCAAGTTGGTCATGTTCGTGAAGACGCCGATTTACGCGGCAGCGATGACAATTTTCCTGCACCTCTTTACGCGCGGACTGGAGCATGGACGTTTTCTGGCGGCTGGCATTCTGGCCGCGCTCTTCGCGTTTCCGTTCAATTACCAAAATCTTCTGTGGGCATTCCAGTCCCAGTTCGATTTTTTCTTTCTCGCGGCGGCGCTGGGCTGGCTCGCGCTGCTTAATGGCCGGCCCATTCTCGCGTTAATCTGTGCGGCGATCGCTCCTTTCACTTTGGGTGCCGGCCCCATCGTGGCAGTCAGCTATGTGCCGTTCTTCGCGGCGGCCGTTTACAATAAATCATGGACGTGGCGGAAAGCGGGGGTGTTCGGCATGATCGCGATCGCGATAGCGGCGTACGGCGCTTCTTTACCCACCCCCGATGCGATGCCGCGGACGGGGACGTGGGGTGACCGGATAGCGACGCTCTTCAAGCTCTATGCCTGGCCCTACAGCAACTTGCTCTCGGCGGTTGAGCGGCTGCCGGAATCTTCGAACCTGATACCGCGGCCGTTATTGAACTTCCCCAGTGCGGAAACGAGCTGGATGTTGGCGTTTGCGCGGCAGATGGACCACCATCCGATATTGCCGGTGGTGATGAATCTGCTGACCGCGATCCTGTTCGTCGCGCCGATGGCGGTGGTGGCGATCCTGGTGGCGCGAAAACAAATTCCGCTGCGCGTCGTGCGCGGTCCACTGAACATCAGTGTTTTCGCCGGTTGCATGCTGGGCGCGACGGCCATCGCGCGCACGGACCAACCAACCATTGGGATGCGTTTCCTGGACCACGTGATGCTGGCCGGACTCGCCTCGATCACCGCATGTTTTGTTTTGTGGGCGTGCCACCGCCGCTCGCGGCCGTGGCTGGCGATGTGGGGTCTCGTCCTTGGCCTCGGTTACCTGGCGACCGTCGGCGCGACCTTGTCCCAAATTATCAATCGCCGTCGTCCGCAGATCTCCTTGGAAATCTTGCAACGATACTATGTGGCGAACGATCACGCGGTCCTCCGGGAGAACGATAATTTCCGGCATTTCATCACGGGTGACGATCCGACGGAATTTATGGCAATGCTGGACGAGCCGAGTCTGCGGCCGGTCCTTCCGAGAGCGATTACGGCGCCGGGAACGGGCCGCGGCTTGGCGGCGACCGTTGCGAGCGGAGTGGGCCAGATGGGACTGCTGATCGCGCTGGGGGGCGTGGGCGGAGCGGCCTGGATTGCGCGGCGAGCCCGACGGGTGCGAATTTACCCGCCATCGAATCTAGTGCCCGCGACACCGGCATAGGGTGTCCGCACCCTGTTTTTTTGGATTCGCGTGAACGTTCGAATACGCCAAAACGCCGGACAGCTGCGCTGCCCGGCGTTAGGCCCCGAAAGAGGCGGGCGTTTCGCGCCGCACCGCGGTGTCGTGGAGACCTGGTTACCTTGAAGTTGGCATCACGAGGGAGCCCGGAGGGCGGCAGCTAGGAGCATCGGGCTGAGTCCGATGCTCTTCGTGCGCCTCGTGATGACAAAAGTCCGATCCACTCAGTTGATGGGAGAGGTCCGGCCTGCGGCATCCCATGTCACGACGCCGCCGCCGAAAGCGGAGAAGCACATGCCGTTGACCTCGCGACCTTCCAGATCGACCAAGGCTGCGGGAACCTCGAGCTTCACCCACCCACCCCCCGCAGGTAGGGCCCCCATATTGCGACGGCCGGCAGTATTGTCCGAACCATAGCCGATTTTATTGGCGCCCCAATAGGCGCGGTGGTCCCAAGAACCGTCGAACCAGTGCAGCATGAGTTCTTCCGGCATGGCATTCGGATCGAGGTGCACCCACGCGAACAAGGTATCACCCACTCCAACGGTCATGGGAGTCCACGCCCCGGAGAACGAATGCTCACGCTGGCCGGTGCTGGCCGGAGTTTGATGGGCTCGCGACCCGTACTTCGGAGTGGGGTTGCTCACCCAGTTCCACCCGTCGCCACCGAACGATCCCGGATTGGCGCCGAGCGGAACGACGTCGTCCAGCCAGATCACCAAGGCGCTGTTGGCACTGAATGAACCGACGCCCACCAGTCGGCGACCGTCGGGCCACATGATTTCCGCCTCGACCCACTGAATCCCAGGGTTCCGGGGTGTAATCGTGTAAATCGCGCCGTAGTCAGGTTCCTGGTCCCGCGCTTCCCACGTGATTCGAGCGTTGGTCAGGTCGAGCCCGGTGGTGTCGAGCGACAATGTCATTGGGACGCCGGTCTGAACCGTCGTGGTCGGCGTAATAATCCGCAACGTGCGGCTGGGCTTCCACGCGGTGGATTTCGCGGCAGTGACGGAAGCAATCGTGGCCGCCGACGTGATGGCTCGGGCTTGATTCATCGTGATGAACTCGGCCGTGACATTCCAGTTGTCGGAATAGCGATCGTAGAAGGGCGTCATCAGACTGGTGTTGCCGTTGTCGTCGCTTGGGTAACTCAGCTTGCCGAGTTCATTGCCGACGGCGCCATACGTGCCGACGTAGCTGAACGTGCCGGTGATATTGCCCAGCGGAATTCCCGGCATGGGCAGCGTGTGATGGTCCGAATTTGCCCATTGATTGACCAGCTCACGGGGCCGTTTGAGACCGAGGCCGGAGACGAAGGTCACGTTGACGGGGTTGGTGCCCGCTTCGTAATTCATGTTCGCGATGAGCGCGTCCATGTATTCAGGCTTCGGATTTAGCTGGTAGGCGACCGCCATGTCGGACGCTTGATCGAGGGAGAAGTACCAACCGGCCCCGAGCACGTGCTTGCTGGCCTCGGGGAATGATGAGCCGTAGGCGCTCTGGCGCGACCAGTTCAACGCGTCGTCACCGGCGAGTTTCACCTGCTCCTCGCACTTCGCAAGGTAGGTGGCATCGAGCTGACCCACGGATAACCGACCGTTGCGTGCGGCAAAAGCGTAGGCGCGAATCGCATTGCCCCAACCCTCGCACAAGCGCAGCCAGCCGTAGCGGAACGTGTTCGAATCGCTGGGATTCGGGAACCATTCCATCAGCTTCTGATGATATTGGGCTTCGCCGGTGGCGACGAACATTTCAGCGGCGGCCCAGGCGAGTTCGTCGTCGTGCATGTAGTGATCGCCGTAGAACGTGACCTTCTGATACGCGCCGTCCTTGCCGTACTTGTTGATGGCGTTGATCAGAAACTCCCAGCCGAGCCTGGCCTTCTGCAGGTAGGTGGCGGCTGCCGCGGGATACGCGGCTTTGAACCGAGGGGAGGATGCCATCTGCGCCAGCGCTGCGACGGAGGCGGCCGTGGCGGAAGTATTCTTCGGCCAGACGACCTGCTGGTCGCCTTTGTCCGGCGTCACGTTGCCTTCGTATTCCCGCAATTTCGGATACACGATGAAGTAGAAGCCGCCGTCCGCGTCCTGCAGCTTGGCCAGGTAGTCCGACTCCTGTTTTGCTTCCTGCAGGATGTCGCTGATGCCGTCGCCGCTCTCGGGCAGGCCGAGGTTGTCCATCGCGGCCGCGCCGCCGATCGACTCGGCGGTGAAGCCGAGTTGATGAACGAGCTGGGCGACGTTGATCGTGTATTTGCTGTAGTCGCCAGCGTCGTGGTGGCCGCCGGACACATCGACCGTCCCCTTGTTCACGAAGGGATAGAGTTGGGCGGCCTCGCTATCGAGCCGCGGAGCCGTGTGTCGCGGGTTGCTCTTCGCATCCTCGTTCTTTGAGGCAATCGTCGTCCAGGTGAACCCGTAGGAAGACTGCGGCGACGGCACTTCGGCGGCAGCCAAATGGCAGGCTGCATGCACGAAACGTGAGTAAGGCATCGCGCATTCGGCGCCGCAGCGTTGATGATAAACGCCCATCGCATAGGTGCGGGTGAAGGCCATCGCGACGCCCTCATTGATGAGGAACGGCAGCGAGGCGCCAAGTCCCGGCACGACGAGTTGATATTCACCGGGAGTCGTGAACGCGCTAAAGTCGGCCTGATAGACTTTTTGGTAGGGACGCGGCGAATACACGTAGCCGGTCTCGAGGCGCGAGGTGAGCTCGCCTTGATGCACCGTCACGCCAGTCGCGGCGGACACGATCTTGAAGCCGACGGCGGCGTTGACGTCCAATTCCCCGAGATTGCCGAGATAGTAGCCAACCATGGCCTTTTTCGGTTGGGCAGGAATGTAGCCCTCCTGATTGACGTGAATCGCGGGACTGTAGCGCAGCGGGTTGGCGGCAGTCTTGAATTGCATGGTGGATGGCCAGAGGCTGCCGTCCGGATTTTGCACCTCAACAGTCGCGCCTTCGACCACGGAATTCGACAGCTCAAGATAGAGGCAATTATCGATTCGGAGGTCGCGATAGTTCTGCGGCGCGTAAGCGACGCGACGGCGGAAGCCGACGGATTTCACGCTCGTGGCCTGACCGTTGGCCGTGGCGGCAAACTGTGAGGCCGCGGGAGCGGTGAGTACTCCACTGCTGCTCACGAAGTTCCACTCCGTGACCGTGTCGGGATCCGCCGCCTTGGTCGTTATCCGCTGCAACTCCAGCATCGTCGGAGAAACGATGCGCAATTGGTAGTCGCCGATCTGCGGCATGCGTATCGCGCTGTTTTCGCCGACCGCGGTCGGCGTGCCTGACGAGGGGCTGGCCGTGGGCGAAGGCGACGTCGTGCTCGTCGAGGTCGTGGTGGTGCTGGTCGTGGTGGTGCTGGTAGTGGGGGTGACCGCCGTGGTGGTAGTGGTCGTTGTTTCACCGCTGGTGGCCGTGGTTAACGGGTCGGCGGTCGAAGCCCGGCCGATTTTGTCCCACGTCACGCGACCACCGTAGAGGCTGAAGCCCATGCCGGTGACCGTTGAACCCGCCAGCCCAACGGCGCTGGCCGGGACTTCCAGTCTCACCCACTGACCCGCGGCCGGAATAGAACCTGCGTAATAGCGGCTGGGCGAATCCTTGACCCCGTAGTGAATTTGATCGGCGCCCCAATAAGCGCGGTGTTCCCAATCACCAGTGAACCAGCTCAGCATTATCTCGCTCGGCAGGTTTGCGGGATCGATGTAAACGTAGGCGAACACCGATTCGCCGGTGGCGACCGGCATGGTCGAGGAAGCCCAGTTAAAGGAGGTCTCGTGCACGCCCGCGGCGACGATCGTTTGCTGTGCGCGGGCTCCCGAAAT
>JBEENF010000165.1:0-7991 GCA_041192325.1 Verrucomicrobiota bacterium | reverse complement strand
CGCCCGGCGGCCGAATTTGAAAAAGACCGCCGGGGTCACCGCCAGGTCGAGGAGCGTGGAGCTGACCAAGCCGCCGAGAATCACCACCGCGACCGGATAGAGGATTTCTTTTCCGGGTTCGTGGGCGGAGAGCACGAGCGGAATGAGCGCGAGCCCGGCGGTGAGCGCCGTCATCGTGACAGGCACGAGCCGTTCCAACGAACCGCGAAGGATCATCTGCTCGCTGAAGGCCTCGCCTTCGACCTCCATTAAATGAAGGTAGTGTGAGATCATCATGATCGTGTTGCGCGTCGCGATGCCGGCGAGCGTGATCATCCCGACAAGCGTCGCCACGGTCACGGTGCCGATCAGGAAATAGGTGAGGACGAGGGCACCGACGAAGGCGAGCGGCCCGTTGAGCAGCACCTGTGCGACGATGATGCCGGAATTAAAGTGCGCATAGAGCAGCAGAAACACCACGACCAGCGTGAGCCCGGAGAGAATCGTGATGAGCCGTGACGCCTGCTCCTGGCTCTGGAACTGCCCCTCGTAGCTGATGAAGTAGCCACTCCCCATTGGCACTTTCCCCGGCAGTTCGCGCTGGATTTGCGCGACGATGGAGCCGAGGTCGCGCCCGGCCGTGTTCGCGGAAATTACGATGCGGCGCATCGCATCTTCGCGACTGATGGCGTTTGGCCCCTGACTTTCGAGCACCTCGGCGATCATGGAAAGCGGGACGCGGCCGCCGGACGGGGTGTCGACGAGAAGTTCGCGCAGGCGATCCGGGTCGGCGCGCGCTGCATCGGAAAAGCGCACCACGAGATCGAGGGTGCGCGTGCCTTCAAGCACCTGGCCCACCACGCGGCCGTTCAGTCCGACTTCAAGCCTCGTCGCCAGTTCTCCGGGCTGGAGACCATAGAGCGCCGCGCGCTCGCGGTTCACTTGGATTTTCACCTGCGGGATCAACACCTGCTTCTCAACCTGCAAATCGACCACGCCGGAAACGGTCCGCATAACGGCTTCGACTTGCGCGGCATGACGGCGGAGCGTCGCGAGATCGGGACCGTAAATCTTCACGGCAATCGCGGCCTGCACCCCCGAGAGCAGGTGGTCCAGCCGATGAGAAATAGGCTGCCCAACACTGACCACCACGCCTGGGATTTCGGCGAGTTTCTCGCGGATGTCGTGAAGAATTGCGGCGCGACTGCGCGCGCTCGCGGCGAGATCGACGTCGAGTTCGGAGCGATGCACCCCCTCCGCGTGCTCGTCGAGTTCGGCGCGGCCGGTGCGACGGCCCGTCAGCTTGATTTCCGGAATGGTGAGCAGGATTTTTTCTGCGACCCGACCCATGCGGTCGCTTTCCTCGAGCGAGGTGCCCGGCGCCATCGCGAGCGTGATGGTCGCGGTGCCCTCGTTGAATTCAGGCAGGAACGCCCGGCCCATCATCGGATAGAGCGCGGCACTGCCGCCGACCAAGAGCAACGCAACGATGATAACGACCCACGGATGCCGCAGGGCGGGACCGAGGATTAATTTCTCATCGCCGCGTTTGAGCACTCGCACGAGCCAGCCGTCGCGCTGCTCCTTCATCCGCTTCATCCGCGGGAGCAGATACGAACAGAGGACCGGGATGACCGTCAGCGAGACCACGAACGACGCGAGCATCGCCACGATGGTCGCGATGCCAATGGGCGCGAAGAGCCGGCCTTCGATGCCGCTCAGCGCGAAGAGCGGCATGAACACCAGCACGATCACGAGCGTCGCGAAAAGGATCGAGTTTCGCACTTCGCCCGACGCATCGGCGATCACCCGCAGCACAGGCCGGGGATTCGGCGCGTGAACGTTTTCCCGCAAGCGCCGGTAGACGTTCTCCACGTCCACGATGGCGTCGTCGACCACCATGCCGACCGCGACGGCGAGGCCCCCGAGCGTCATGGTGTTGATCGAAATTTTGAACCAGTGAAAAACCAGCGCCACAACCGCGAAGCTGAGCGGAATCGCAGTGAGCGTGATGAGCGTCGTCCGGAAATTAAGGAGGAAGAGGAAAAGCACGATGACCACCATGATGGCGCCGTCGCGGATCGCCTCCTGCACGTTCGCAATGGCATTCTGGATGAACGTGGCCTGACGGAAGAGCACGTCGATCCGCGCATCTGCGGGCAGGGACACCCGGATTTCAGCGAGCGCCGCTTCGACGCGGCGCGTCAGCACGGTCGTGTCCGCTCCCGGCTGCTTCTGCACCCCGAGGATGACGGCGGGCCGGCCCGCGACGCCGGCATTGCCCCGCATCGGTTGGATGCCGAACTGCACGTCTGCGACGTCGCGCAGGAAGATGGGCATGTTCGCGCGATACTTCACCACTGTGGCGCCAATTTCCTGCGGGTCGGATGTGCGCCCGAGGTTACGCACGAGCACTTCGCGGGCGCCGCTGGCCATGAAGCCGCCACCGGTGCTGCCTTGAGCGCGTTCGGCCGCGGCGTTGACCTCGTCAAACGTGATTCCGTGCACGGCCATCCGCTCGGGCACGGCACGCACTTGCACCTGTTTCCGTCCGCCTCCGATCACGATGACCTGCGAGATGCCGGGAATCGTCAGCAACCGGGGGCTGAGCTGCCAGTCGGCGACGGTGCGCAGATCCACCGGTGCGGTTTTTCCGTCCGCAGACGAAAGCCCGATGAGCAGAATCTCCCCCATAATCGAGGAAATGGGCCCCATATGAACCTCGGTACCCGCAGGCAGCTTGGCCTCGGCGAGCGCGATTCGTTCCTGCACGAGCTGGCGCGCGCGATAGATGTCCTGCCCCCAGTCGAATTCAACGTAAACGATCGAGAGGCCGACGCTGCACGTCGCCCGCACGCGGACGACGCCGGGGGCGCCGTTAAGCGCCGTTTCGAGCGGCAACGAAACGAGCGTTTCGACTTCCTCCGGCGCCAGCCCGGGCGCCTCGGTCATCAGGGTGACCGTCGGCCGGTTGAGATCGGGAAACACGTCCACCGGCAATCGCAGCGCGACGAAGCTGCCGTAACCGAGCACGAGCGCCGCCGCGGCAACCACGAAAAGCCGGTTGCGCAGTGAAAAGGCGATAAGTCGGGTCAGCATGGTTCGTCCTTAGTGCTTGTGCACGCCCGGGCCATGCGAGTGACCGTGATCATCCTCGATCTTCTGCGCGCCACCGCCACCGCTCACATATTGCAGCTGATAGTTTCCGCGTGTGACGACGCGGTCGCCGGGCAAGACGCCCTCGATGATCTCGATAAAATAATCATCGCGCATCCCGACGACGACGGCCGTGCGCTCGTAAGCAAACGGCGCCGTCATGATCTGCCGGTACACAAAGAGATCGCCGGCTTCGCCGAGCACAGCGGCGCGCGGCACGACCACGGCGGCCTCGGTTTCCGCGGTAATGAACGCGAGTTGCGCCCGCATGCCGGGAAGCAGTTTGGCTTCGGGGTTCGGGGTGTGCACGAACACCCGCAGCGTTCCACTGTCGCGGCTCAGGTTCGCCGCGGTCGTCTTCACCTTGCCGATGAACGCAAGGTCAGGAAACGCGAGCGCCTTGATGCGCACCTTTTGCCCGATCTTCACTGCTCCAATCTGCGCCTCAAACACCTGCGCCACCAAATCGACCTCGGAGAGATCGATGATCGTGATGAGGTTCTTGTCCGGCTCGACGGCGCCGCCGAGCACGACGCTGGTCTCGAGAATGACGCCATTCATCGGGGCCCTGAAGGTCAGCCGCGGCGGCGGATCCGCGACGACGCGGGATTCGACTTCAAGCAGCACGTCGCCCGTCTTCACGCGCTGGCCCTCGTTCGTCGTGAGTTTCGTGACGCGACCGGCGACGCGGGATGAGATGGCCGCGACTTTGCCGGGCTCCGGATTGACGGTGGCCAGCGCGGGGAAGGTCTTCTCCATCGGCTTGAGTTCAACCTCGGCCGTCTCCAGCCCGAGATTGTCCACCATCATCCTGGTCAGTCGGACGACGCCGCTCTGGGCGGTCGCAGCCTGCGTGCTTGGCACATCGTCATGCGGGTGCTTGTGCTCCTGGGCGCGGGCGCAAATCGCGGCGGAAAAGAGAAGTGGGAGGAGGCGTTTCATAAAGCGGGAAAAATTTAGCGTTGGGTGGGAATGACGCCAGCAGCGGTCTCCGCTTCGGCCAATGCCGCGGCATAGCGCGCTGCAGCGTTCAGAAAATCGGTTTCGAGCGCGAAACGCTGCTGGCGCGTTTGGACGAGTTGGAGGCCCGTCACTTCGCCGCGCTCATGAGCTGCGCGCAGGGACTCGGGAATTGCGGGGCCGGGCGTCAAAGAAGCCTTGTGGGCCGAGAGCACCGGCTGGAGCGCCCGCACGGTTGCGGTGGCGGCCCCGATTTCGGCGCTCAACTCATTGCGGAGCGCGGCAAGTTCGGCTTCGGCAATTTTCACCGCCGCCTGTTTCTCGCGAATATCGCCGCGATTTGCGACGGCACGCGGCCACGCCACGGTCGCGCGCACGCTGAGGCGCGGCTCGTGCTCGAGTTTGCGCGTGAAATCGTTCGCGCGCCGCTCGAAGTCGACGCCACCACCGACCGTCCAATCACTCCGCGTCTCCGTGCGGGCGAGCGCCAGGGCGGCTTCGGCGACGCGAACATTGTGCGCCGCGAGCGCGAGCGCCGGGCGTGAATCGAGCCCGGCGGAATCGCCCGGAATCGGGCGGGAAAGAATCAGATCGAGGCCCGCGTGGATGGTGAGCGGAGCATCAGCCGGAAATCTCAGCCGGGCGCGGAGCTTCTGGGTGATGGCAGCAAGGTCCGCGTCGGCAAAAGCGAGTGCTTGCTCCGTGCGGATCACCTCGGAAGAGAGCAGATCGATCTCGATTGTAGCGATCTCACCGGCGTCACGCCTTTTTTCGAGCGACGCGCGCAGTTCCCGCTGCACGTCTACGGTGCGCCGGGCGATGTCGCGGCGGGTCTGCTGAATGGCGGCCTCGTAATATAATCGCCGCACTTCGCCGGCGACGTGGCGGCGCTGCTCCCGCACCTGCAGCTGGGCAGTCGCACCGCCGAGGCGCGCCAAAGCGCGGGCTTGTTCCACCCGGTCGCGCCGGGGCAGACGTTGATTCAGGCCAACGCCCACGGCCCATTCGCTGTCACCCTTCGCTGGGACAAATCCGCGAAACTCGACTTCGGGATTCGGCCGTAAGCCAGCCTGCTCCTCGCGGGCGCGCGCCAGCTCGGGCGTCAGCGTCAGGGCGGCGACGGAAGGATCGTTCGTCCAAGCGAGGCGAATGGCATCGTCGAGCGTGAGTCGCTCGGTTTGGGCGGTGGCGCACGCGGCGCCGAAATAAAAGAGCAAGAGTCGAGTAGGCATGTGGGCAGACGTTGGGATTGCGCGTCCGGATGGACGCTACACGCGCGCGGACACAAAGGTCGGCATACGCGAAAAAACGCGCCGCCCCAGAAGGGCGGCGTCGAATCAACCTAGCGCCGGAGGCGCCGCCGATTGCGGCGCGCACCGCTGCACGAATTGCCACGCCTGAGTCAAAGGCGGATCGGTTTCCCCACGCAGTCGAAGCCTCCCAAGGGCCACGAGCGGCGGTCGCGCCGCGGCGATAAGCCAAGTCGCGAACGCCAGCAGAGGGATCCAAATTCCCGTCGCAGCAGTGGCGCGGACTTGATCCTTGGCCACATCGCGGGCGAAAACCTGCTCGTGATCGTCATGCGCGCCGACCGGCGCGTGGTCCGAATCATGATCGTGGTGCGCACGATGTTCATGGTCGAACATCATGCCCACCGTCTCCAAATCAACATGCCAGGCCGCCGAGCACCAGATGACGGCGAGCAAGATGGCGGGGAGTGCGCGAAGACGCAGCATCGGCTCGCAGCAGGATGGAGTTAATGGGTCGTGGCAAGGCGGGTTTTCGCACCGGCAGCGGGAGTCGCGGTCCCCTCGTCACTTACCACTTCGGGTTGGGCGTAAAGGTTCGTCCGTCCGCGGAAACTCAAACCCGCTGGAAATCTCAATTCAGCGCTTAGCCGTTCAACACCGTCATGGCGTGGGCCGGATAGCGCTGGCCGGCAACGGCGCCGACGGGACACACCGCGTCGATCGCCCGCAAATCGTCGGGCGTAAGCGTTACACTCAAGGCCGCCAGGTTTTCGTCGAGGTAACGCGCGCGCTTCGTGCCGGGAATCGGCACGATATCGTTGCCCTGCGCCAGCACCCAGGCCAGCGCGAGCTGGCTGGGACTGCAGCCTTTGCGTTGCGCAAGCTCGCCGAGTTTCGTCACGAGATCCAGGTTGGACTGGAAGTTGGCGCCCTGAAATCGCGGAGCGTTGCGCCGCGCATCGTCCAGCGGGAGGTCATCGAATTTCTTGAACTGGCCGGTGAGAAACCCCCGCCCAAGCGGGCTGTAGGCAACGAAGCAGATGCCCAGCTCGCGCACGGTCGCGAGCAGCCCGGATTCGGGCTCTCGACTCCACAACGAATACTCGGTTTGCAGTGCGGCAATCGGATGCACTTTCACCGCACGGCGAATCGTGGCGGCAGCCGCCTCCGACAGGCCGAGGTGGCGAACCTTTCCCGCGCGCACCAATTCCGCCATGGCGCCGACGGTGTCCTCGATCGGCACCTTGGGATCGACGCGATGCTGATAATAGAGATCAATCGTATCGACTTTCAGCCGGCGCAGACTCGCCTCACAGGCGCTGCGCACGTAACCTGGGTCGCCGCGGAGACCAAGAAACTCGCCGTTCGGCCCGCGCACGTTGCCGAACTTGGTCGCGAGCACGACCCCGTTGCGGCGGCCCGCGATGGCGCGGCCGACGAGTTCCTCGTTACGCCCCCAACCGTACATGTCCGCTGTATCCAAAAAGTTTCCGCCAGCATCCAGATAGCGATGAATCACCTGGATCGATTCGTCATCGTTCATCTGTCCGGGCGCGTAGAACTCGCTCATGCCCATGCAACCCAAGCCCAGCGCTGCCACATTGGGGCCGGAAGAACCAAGACGACGCAGCGGCAAAGCTTTGGGCACGTTCATGCCGGCACTGAGCCTCGCCGACGCAAAACTTCAACCGCAATTACCGTTTGCCGGCACGCCAACGATCACGGCGGGGGCCGGCCCGCCAGCATCGCCGTCACGAATTCAGTGACGTGCGGCCAGCTTTGTTTGCCCGTTCGCGCGCGTGCGATTGCGGCCGCGTAAAGATGGCGGCCCACACGAGCCGCCAACCAATTAACGAACCCGCTCGCAAGGCGGGAACTAACTTGCGCTCAACGACAAACCCACGCCGAGATCCGTGCGCGTCGATTCAAACCATTGCGAAGGTTGAGCATTTTCGCCGAACTCCGGACATGCTTCGGCCATGAGCGAACGCAACTGGCCACGGGCGCGGGCGATGCGACTCTTCACCGTCCCCACTTCGATGCCAAGCGCGACGGCGATCTCGTCGTAGGAACGATTGAGCACATTGCGCATGGCCAAAATCTCACGTTGCGGCGGCGGCAATTTTTCCATGCAGGTCGACACCAGGACATTAAACTCTCCGCTCATCGCCTCGCGACTCGGCTGCGGCTCCGAGGAGGGCATGAGATCGGAGAAGGTAGCCGCGGTCTGATCTGACAAGGGGCAGTCGAGCGAGAGCGTTGCGTGGCGGCGGCGGCGATGAAAATACCAGTAGCGATTTCGCGCCAAATTGACCGTGACGTGGTGAAGCCAGGTCGCGAGGGACGAATCCCCCCGGAAGTTCTTCAGACCGCGGTGCGCGCGGATGAAAGTGTCCTGCGCAATTTCCTCCGCATCCGCGCCATTATGGAGAACGCCTTGGGCGATCGCGAAGACCTTGTCGCGATGCCGGTGAACGATCTCGTCGAAGGCTGCGTCCTCTCCGCCGTTAAACCGTCTCACCAGCTCGGCGTCGTGCGCCGCGGCATTGCGCGACGCCTCCTTTTTTGCCGTCATTTCCTCGGCCGAGTTTCTACGGCGCCTGTCAAAAGACTCGATGGACATCCGCGGAAGATACCCGGCCCGGA
>JBEENF010000164.1:0-8000 GCA_041192325.1 Verrucomicrobiota bacterium | reverse complement strand
CATCCACACGGTGGTATTCGGCGGTTTCAGCCCGGAGGCCCTTAAGGACCGCATCAATGACTGCAAAGCGAAGCTGGTCATAACGGCCGACGGCGGGTGGCGCCGCGGCAAAGTCATTGAATTGAAGGCGAGCGTCGACAAGGCCGTGCAAAACACCCCCACGGTGCAAACCGTCCTGGTGGTCAAGCGCTGCGGTAATCCGGTGACCATGGTCGAGGGCCGCGATGTCTGGTGGAAGGAAGCTTGGGAAGGGGCTCCAAATACTCACAAGGCCAAGGCGTTTGATTCCGAGCATCCGCTCTTCATTCTTTATACTTCCGGTTCTACCGGAAAACCGAAGGGGGTGCTGCACACCAGCGCCGGTTATCTGCTCGGCTGCAAATTGAGCTCCCACTACGTTTTCGATCTCAAGGAAACGGACCGGTATTTTTGCTCCGCTGATATCGGATGGATTACCGGCCACAGCTATGTGGTGTACGGCCTGCTCTCCAATGGCTCCACGGTGTTCCTGTATGAAGGCGCGCCCAATCAGCCGGAGCCGGATCGCTTTTGGCAGATGATTGACCGGCATGGCATTACCATCCTTTACACCGCGCCCACCGCGATCCGCGCGTTCATGCGTTGGGGTGACAATTACGTGCTCCGCCACCGTCTGGATTCCCTGCGTCTGCTCGGGTCGGTGGGTGAACCCATCAATCCGGAAGCATGGATGTGGTATCACACACTGATCGGCAAGAAGCGCTGCCCCATCGTCGATACTTGGTGGCAGACAGAAACAGGGTCGATCATGATCACGCCGCTGCCGGGCATCACGGCGACGACGCCCGGTTCCGGAACCCGGCCATTCTTCGGGGTGGTGGCCAAAGTGGTCAACGACGAGGGCACCGAGGTGCCTCGCAACAGCGGCGGAAAACTCGTGCTTACCCAGCCGTGGCCGTCCATGTTACGCACCCTGTGGGGCGACGATGACCGCTATCGTCGGCAGTACTTCAGCGAATTTCCGAAGCATCCTCATTATTACTTCACCGGCGACGGCGCCCGGCAGGACAAGGATGGTTACTTTTGGATCGTCGGCCGCATCGACGACGTGCTGAACGTTTCGGGTCATCGCATCGGCACCGCGGAAGTGGAGAGCGCGCTCGTTTCTCATCCCGCGGTCGCTGAGGCGGCCGCAGTCGGTCGTCCCGATGAACTGAAAGGACAGGCACTCGTGGTCTTTGTGACGGTAAAGTCTGGCATCGCCCCCACGGACGAACTCAAGGAGCAACTCCGCAACCACGTCGGCAAGGAAATCGGTTCGCTGGCGAAACCGGATACGATTCGCTTTGCCGCGGGCCTGCCGAAGACCCGTAGCGGAAAAATCATGCGGCGAATCCTAAAAGACATTGCCGCGGGCGGAGAAGTGAAGGGGGACACCAGCACGCTGGAGGACTTTGGCGTGGTTGCCGCCTTGCAGGCCGAAGAGTGAGTTTAGCGGTCTCTGCCAGTTGAATGGCGCGAGGGCGGGCCGCATTGGCCCGCCCTTTTTTTTACCTGTTGCGGGGCCCGAGACTTTCAACTGTCACTGACGTCATCCATTCCATGCCCGCGCTTCACCCAGGCCGGACGTCCGCTTTCACTCTGATCGAACTGCTAACGGTTCTCACGGTTGTCGCGATTCTTTCGGCGATCGCTTTGGGCGGCATCGCTGGAGCCAGGCAGCGCGCCAACATCGCCCGGGCCACTACCGAGATGGCGGCGATTGCGACCGCGCTGGAAAATTTCCGCGGAATCTACGGTGACTATCCGCAAACCGGCGATTTTGCGCAGGCGGCGCTCGATCCCGGAAACCCCGCCGCCGTTCCGGCGGCAGCTTCCGCGCAAGTGAAGTTGTTCAACTGCCTGACCGGGGTGTATGGTCCCCGGCGCATGACCAGCACGGATGATCGACTGGCCGGACCTTTGCTGATCGATGTAGGCAAGTTTTCCCTCAACGGAACCCTCAGCAATGCCTATCAGGTCGTCACGACAAACGCTCCCCGTCCGCAGTTCAAACAGGAGGAACGCGTCTGCTTTCTCGATCCGTGGGGCCGCCGCTATCTTTACTATTACAAGCGTGCGAGCACACCCGCGGCATGGCAAAACCCCGGCTATGTGCTCTACTCGGTCGGGCCTGACGGGGCACACACGGTGCCCATCAATCAGAACACCGGCATTTTCCTTGCTAGCCAGCCCGCCAATAACGCCGACAACCTCTACGCGCATCCCTGAGGTATGATTAATCATCCTGCCACCGCCTGCCTTTCTGCCCGCCGCCCTGCCGGCTTCACCCTCATCGAATTGCTGACGGTCATGGCCATCATCGGTATCCTCGCGGCTATTCTCATCCCGACCGTTTCTTCCGCCCGCGCGGCGGCGAACAAGGCGAAAACCCGGGCCCAGTTCGGCCAGTGGGGCGCCGCTATCCAGTCGTTCCGGCAAGAATACGGTTATTATCCGACCTTCGACACCACCAACAAAATCAACGGCGGCGCCTCGACCACCGCGACGGCGTTGCACCGTTTCCACGATACCCTCGTGGGCATCCGGCGCGACGGAGCCACCCAATTGCCCGCCCTTCGCCCTGGCGCGCAGCCCAATCCGCCGCCGCCAGAGGCGCAGAATCCCCGCCGCATAAAATTCATCCAGTTTACCGACGGTGATTTCGTCACCCAAGCCGATGTCACGGCCGGCCGCGCACTGAACAACCAACTTAATTTTGTCCGTGATGCCTACTATAACACAGACATTGTAGTCATGGTGGATCGCAATCTCGACGGTAAGATCGTCCTCGCCGGCGGCACGTCTGGCGACGGCTACACCACCCTTCCCACCGTACGGCCAGCGGATAATCCCAACGGCCCGGCAATCGCCTTGAGCACGGCGGGAGCGACGGCCGATTTTCCGACCGGAACCACGGGGGTGCGCGCCGGCGTGATCTTCTACTGCGCGCCCGCGCGCGCGACCGTCAGCTCCGATTTGATCATGAGCTGGAAATGACGGTGGTGGGCTCATCTTTCCACAGCTTGCTGCCGTCCACGCTGCGCTGCCGCAGGGCATTCACCCTGCTGGAACTGCTGGTCGCCATTTCAATGATCGTCGCGCTGATCATTGTTGTCGGTTCGGCGCTCACCGGGCGTGGGTCCGACGCCTCCGCCCTCGTCTCCGCCCAGAATTCACTCCACTCGCTGGTGGGCGCGACGCGCGCGCAGGCCGCACTGCACGCGACCACGGCGCGCCTTCTCATTTACGCCGCGCCGCCGCCGGGCGGGGATGCGGGAAAATATCTCCGCTACTTTCAAGTGGTGCGCGATGTCGCGACCACGGGCACAACCCAGACCTGGTCCGCGGCTGGGCTGCCGGTGCAACTTCCAGCCGGAGTATTCGTTGTCCCCTCGAGCGGCTTCACGACTACCGGGGGAGTGACGTGGAACACGACTCCGGCGACTGGCCCCATCTCACTTTTCGTCAATCGTGCCGCCGTTCGTCTCGTCGTGGATGGCCAGCCTTTCGGCGGAGCCACCGGCGGACTTGCGTTTTATATCGAATTCACGGCGGACGGCCGCGCCACCCCGAGCTTTGTCGGCGCGACCACGGCGCCGAAGCTGGTGGTGTCTACGGCGGAATCTTCTGTGAACGCGGCTCCGCGCTTCAACAACGCCAACGCGGTCCGAGGCGTTCTCTTGCGCCTGAGCGGGGCCATCACCCGGGCAAATGACGCGAATAGCTTTTGATCATTCCTTGTGCCTTCCGTGACACCCCGCGTTTTATTTCGTTTGAGAGGCTCGGCGGCGTTTTCACTGATCGAGGTCGTTGCGGCGGTCGCGATTTTCTCCATCAGCATGGTCGCGCTACTCGGGCTCTACACGCCGATCGCGCAATCTGTCACCCATTCCAACGAGGCCGAGGCCGCCGCCCGCTTGACCGATGCGCTGCTCAGTCGGCTGCAACTGCTGCCCTTCGACGACGTGACGGCGCTGCTCAAAAGCAACGCGCAACTCCAGGCACAGGATGCGCGCGGTAATTACAACCCGAATGACGGCAGCGACGCCCGGGTGATCTTCGCGACGGTCGGGGGAGAGGCGGGGATTTACGATTCGGCCCGGAAAGCCTGGATCGATTCGACCGGGAGACTGATGCCTGACCGGGAAAAATTTTTTGAGATCGCCCTGGTGCGGAACGATACGCTTTCGCCCCTGGCCAGTGATGACGTAGCCGCATTTGTCGCCTTCAACTGCCGGGTCCGGTGGCCCGTATTTCGTCCGAACGCAGCCGGAGGTGGAATTCAGGTGGGGGCGAATCAAGCCGGCTCTGTAACCCAAGATCACAGCCGGCAGCAGGTGCTGTTTTTTTCCGGCGCGGTCAGTCGTTCGGCGCAAGTGCCGGCCGCCGCCCCATGATCATGCGCGCCGCACCGCAGAGTTTCGGCCGGGGTTGGGCGTCCCACCCGTCGCGCGCATTTACGATTATCGAATTGCTTGTGGCCGCCGCGATCACCGCGGTGCTGGCGGGCATTGTCATAGCCATGGTCGGCAATGTTTCCACTTCGTTGGCGCGCACCAGCGGACGCCTCAATGCCACCGCGCAGGCGCGGCTCGCGCTGGACCAACTCACGCTGGACCTGCAGTCGGCGCTCTTTCGCGAAGACGGCAATGTATGGATGGCGGTGGATATCGTCGATACCACCAACAACGCGCCAGGCCTGTGGGTGCTCGCGCAAACGGCGGGCAATGCGAAGCCGGCCGCTGCCGGAGGTTCGCTGGATCTAGCGGCCAGTCGCGCGGGCCTCGGCGTCAACGGGCAATTCGCGGACACGCGCTACGGCATGGCGGGGGTTTGGCTCCGTTTTTTCACCTCCAGCCGCGGGGCAAACCTCGCTGCGAATCCCGCAACCATTTCCGCGCCCGTGGCGGTCGGTTACCAAATTGTGCGGCGCCGCCCATCGGCCAATCCGCAGAATGCCGCCACCGCCTACCTCCTGCACCGCGCCGAGGTCCGCCCCGCCGCGGACAATGGCCGACCCGGCGTGCTGGAATCGGGCTACGATATAACGGACGCGGCCTATACAACCGGCAATACCACCACCAACAGCGGCGCCATCACCGGTGATCCGCGCAGTATTCGGGTGCCGGGCAGCGCGACGAACCTGGACTCGGTGATTGCCGACAATGTGATCGATTTCGGTGTTCGTTGTTACGTCCGCGATCCCGCGTCTGCGGGAGGGCTTCGCCTGATATTTCCCGCCAATGCCGGTGGCGCACCCGCTGCAACCGCGGCGACGCGGCTTCGCGGCGCTCTTCCGTCGCATGCATCGATCGCGCCAGCCGATTTCAACCAGCTTTTCCCCGATGTGATCGATGTGCTCGTCCGGGTGCTGAGCGATGAAGGCGCGAAATTGATCGCCAACATGGAAAAATCTCCGCCCGTTCCCGCCTCACGTCCGGCCCAGTATGCCACGAACGGGGCCTGGTGGTGGGGCGTGGCCGAAGCGAACTCGCAGGTCCTGACCCGTCGGATTGTGCTGAACTCAAGATCGCTCTGACCGTGCACCGCCCTTCATCCACCGTTTGTTCAACTCGTTCTTTCCGCCGACCCCACGGGGCGTTTGCGCTCCTGATCGTTCTTACGTTGATCGGATTTCTCGTGCTGTTGCTGATTGGCCTCGCAACCTACACCCGCATTGAAACGGCGGTCGCAGGCAACACGCAGCGTCAGGCGCAGGCCCGCCAAAATGCGCTGCTCGGCCTGCAGGTGGCGCTCGGGCAACTACAGCGGTTCGCCGGACCCGACCAGCGGGTGACCGCGACCGCGGCGGCCTTTCCGAACGTGGCGGGCACCGCGCATTACACCGGCGTTTGGGACAGTGATCCGGCCGCGACGGCGACGCCGGAAACTCCGCTGACCTGGCTCGTCAGCGGCAACGAAGTAGTGAAAGCCGGGAATGAGACCGACCCGCTGGCGGTGAAGCCTGCGGCCGCTCCGACGGGTGCCACCGTGGAACTCGTCGGACAAAAAACCTCGGCGGTCGCCCGCGATGTGGTTGTGCCTTTGGTCGATATCACAAGCGCCGGAGTGCCGGGCCAGGCGTTCGTCGCCGGCGGAGCCTCGACGGCGCCGATTGGCCGGTATGGTTGGTGGGTAGGGGATCAAGGCGTGAAGGCTCCGGTGGCCGTGCCGGATCGAATCGAGCAGATTACCTATGCGCCCTATAACTCCGCTGAACTTCGTTCGCGTTTGCGTCAACAAATTGCCCTGGGTGCCAGCCCGATCGACCGTATTGGTGAGCCCGTGTTTGAGCCGCGGGATCCGAATAACGCACCCCTTGTCGAAAAAGATAAGGTTTTTGCGTCCAGTCAGTTCGCGTTCCTGAAAGATTCCAAAAACAGCCCGATTGGTCCCCTATCGAATCGTCAACATTTCCACAACTGGTCGCCTAATAATCTCGCCGTGCTCGCGAACTCCAAACTTGGAGGTCTGCGGCAAGATCTTTCGCTAAAGCCGGACCTTCTTGGCCAAGCTTTTGCGGCTTGGGCTGAATATTCCAATTATACTGAGGATCCGGTATCGCCGATGGAGCCGACACCTATACCCGCCTATACAGAAGATCCCAAGAGCGTATTACGACGGCGATTGACGATTCAACCGCCTATCCCCTCATCGCCCGGTCCTGGTGAAATCACGCATAAAATTGCGCCTGTCCTGAGTGCTCTGCTTCTAAATTTTAATTTGCAGACGACATCGTCAACGGGCGTTCATCCACTTCAGGCAAGACTACGTTTCATTGTCGGCGCATGGAATCCCTACACTTCAGGATTGATAGTTCCAGAAGAGCTGAGGCTGGAAATCGATGGCCTCCCCCGGAATATGCAATTCGTGGACGCATCGGGTGTGGTGTTAGCCTCAGTCGATTTGCGAGCAACCTTCGGCCAAACACTAGTGTTAAGATTGGAGTCAGGCGCTTCGCGGGCGGATTTGAATGAGCAGCCCGACGCAAGATCATGGCTTCCGGGTCGCGTTTACTACTGGACATCCGTGGCGAATACCGCCCCCCCAAATATCGGTCACTTTTATCGAAAGAATTTCGTTGGATTTTCTGCGGATATCGTTCGGCCCATCGGGCAAACAATACTGGCGTCAACTAGCGGAAGTTGGCGGACGACGACCGAGACGACGCTCACACTCTCTTTGTTCAAAGGAAACGATGAACTGCCGCTGGCAAAATACGAAAGCGTCGTATTCCCCTCGTTCTCCTGCACTGAAGCGTCGGCGAGCTCAACAACTGCTCAATTTAGTTTCTATTTCCGTCTCGATCAGAACAAGCCCGTTCCCGATGGTTCCAGCGTCGAAACTTGGCTTATAAGCGAAGGGCGAGATCCACGTTCCGTACTTCTGAAGAAAGAAGCCTTTGTTGCTGGCCCGGATGGTCCTGAGCCGGAGAATTATCCGGGAAATCCTACAACGAGACTTTTTAACAACGATGATTTGTTGCTTGAGCGAGCAATGGCTCAAAGTGGTCGCTCATACAACGAAGATGTTCCCGTTTTCGAGCTTCCACGTTCGCCACTTGTCTCGATTGGCCAACTTCAAAGTCTTGCGATTGAGGGGGAGCGTCCATTTATGATCGGCAACCCGTGGGGTGGGGCCAATGGAAATACATTCAATGATCTTTTCGATCGATTCTTTTTTTCTGGACTAACACCCGCGACTTCTTCGCTCACGCCGGGGCAACCGCTACCAAACGCCAATCTGAAAGTTGTCGGGCGTGGACCATCTGGAAATCAAGTTTCCTTCGACGAGATTACAAACAAGGGAACCACTGATGGCACGAGTTCCAAATTCCTAACGCAAGGCAGCGCCTTCAACTTTAACTCCACCTCAAGTTCCGCGTGGAATGGTCTTCTGCGCTCGGGCCGTTTTATTCAACCGACATCATTTACATATTTAGATTCTGACGAGCTGACTGGCACGGCTGGGGACTTAAG
>JBEENF010000163.1:0-8044 GCA_041192325.1 Verrucomicrobiota bacterium | reverse complement strand
CCGAGTTTGCCAGGACGCCATCATGCAGGAAGCGACGCATCGCCCGCTCCGCATCGCCGCCGGCGCGCGCTGCAATCGTATCGCGCACCAGCTCGTAGCCGTCGGTCTTCGATTCGCCCGCCAGGCGCGCGATCAACTCGATTTCGTTCATGCCGCCGAAGAGGGGCAGAATCATCGGTTGGATCGGAACAATCGTACCATCCGCGGTACGGGCATCGCCCCAGGCTTCGAGAAAGTGCGTCGCTGCGATGTGAACTCCGGCCAGCTGCGAGGTCTCGTCGACGGCGTACCCGTAGCGAATGACTTCGCCCACTGAACCTTGAAGCGTGGCCCAATTCAGATCAGACGGAGCGTTGTAGGCGGGATTTCCACCCAGAATCACCAAAGTCTTGATCGAGCCGCTTTTCACCGCGGCAGCCAGATCTGAAATCGAGGCAGCGGCCGACGGTTCAATCGCCACGAAATCCACCGTCTGACCAATATTGCCGAGCAGCGCGTTGATCGAATACGCGATCGCGTGGACCTGCGGGGGCAGATGAGCGCCGGCTACGACCAAACTGGTTCCTCTATGCGCCTTCAGGTCATTGGCGCATTCCTCAATCCACTTTTGGTTAACCGCGAGTCCCTGCGTGTGTGACTGCAGCATCTCACGAGCGCCCTCGACGGACTCAACCGCGAGCGCCGCCGCGAAAGCCAACATGTGACTGCTCGCGACGCGAATGCGGTGATCCGCCATGCTGCCCGTAATCGTGAGTCCGCTCTCCGCCATGTAGAGGCGGTTCATCGGGTCATCCTTTTTCGCCACGCGTCGTCCGTTCGAAAACGCCCGCGCATTACGCAGCGCGCCAGCCTCGGCCTGCAGAAAATCCGCATCGAGGGAAACGATGCGTTGTGCCTTCTCGAAGTGATAGACCGGCTTCACATTGGCGCCAAACACCGCTTGCGCGGCTGCAATCGGCGCCTCATCGGCCACCGGCTCGTACTCCGACCAGATCGCGCGGGGAAACTTGCGCCGGAGCGCCGCAACGAGACGCGCCCGCGTCGGCGAAGCGGACTCCTCCGCCAGAAACGCCAAACCGGCGCCTTGCGCGCCTGCATAGTTCTGTCCGATGCCGGCCAGCAGCTGGTTCACTGCCTCCGGTTTCAAAATCTCTTTGCCCTTGGTGTGGGCGGTGGCCCGATCCGGATCATAAAGATCCAGCACCGAAGCCTGGGCGAACAACGAGGCGGCGCCACCGTGCGGAGCATACGTCGGGTTCCCTTCCAACTTGGTGGGCCGGCCCTGGTGGGTTTCGGCCAGCAATGGAATCGCATTTTTGCGCAGCGGCATCGCCGTTGCATAATATTGCGGCAGCCCCGGGATCATCCCTTCGACCGACTTTCCGTAAGGCAGAATGTTGCGCTCCGGACGACGGCAGCCCGCGAGGCCCACGCCTCCCAAGGCAAACGACGCCGCCATGATCTTCATGAAGTGCCGGCGATCTACTCCATTCAGGTCCGAAGCGCCTTCGGGAAACTCACGCTCAAGCTGAGCCTTAAACCCCGGCGTGGCCGCGAGTTCATCGAGGCTGCGCCAGTATTTGGGACCGGACAGCTCGCGTTCCGACGGTGCGGGATGTTCAACTTTACGTTTCATCGATGGCAGCCGGAGCAGCTCTGGGGGGGCATCACTTTCCAATCGTGCGCGAATTTGGCGGCATCTGCCTGGCGGCCTTGATCCACGAGCCGTTTGGAATCGAGATTGAAGACATCCTTGGGATCGCGCAGGCGGCCAACGGGATCGCGATGACACTCAATGCAGAACGCCATGCTCAGCGGCTGCATGTGCGTGACCGTGTCCATCTCATTGACCTTGCCATGGCACTCCACGCAGGAAACGCCGCGGTTCACATGCACGGCATGATTGAAGAACGCAAAATCCGGTGTGGTATGGATCCAAACCCAAGGAACGGGCGTGCCTTTTTCGAAGCTCTCGCGCACCGGAGCCAGCAGCGGGCTGTTGGCCTTGATCAAACTGTGGCAATTCATGCACGTCTGCGCGGTCGGCACATTCGAGTGGGCCGACTTATCGACGTTTGAGTGACAGTAGCGGCAATCCAGACCGACTTCCTGCACGTGCTGCGCATGACTGAAGGGCACCGGTTGCACCGGCGCGTAACCGACGCGGGTGTATTTCGGCGTCATGTAGTACGTCACTCCGGCCGTTGCGATGCTACCCAGCACCGCCAGGTAGATCAAAATCTGGAGCGGCAGCTTGTTCGCCGACTTCGGAAAAAGCTTCGACATGAGCGGTGGGTGCCGGGCGGGGCCGGGTTAAACCGAGTCGTGGCGACGGGCCACGGCACGAGCGTCCTGCCGAATCTGAAGCACCGGTCCGTTCGCTCGCGTATGATCGGAGCCGGACACCGAAGAAGTCGGTTTAGCGAATAGTAACTTCGGAAACACACTAAAAGCCGCGCCAACGCCGAACATTCTGGCGAAAAATTGCTTTCGTGATGGGTGGTGGGTCGCAGGCACAGGTGAAGTGAAGGAGAATCGTTTGGGAAACAAGGGAGCGGCGTTTCGCTTGTAAACCAAATTTTCCGCCCGAGTTTATCGCGGCGGAGTAATAAGCATGCGCGCGTCCGCGTTTTGCTTCTGCTAATCGCCGCCGGCAGATCGCAGCGCGAACGGCCGGAAAACGCGGGTAAACTTCTGCATCTGAGCGCCACCGCGAACCCCGCCCCCTCATTTCTAAACAAAGAGGCCGTCGCGCATCGGACGGGTGTAGTCACACCGCTGGGCAATTTCGGGATTATGCGTCACCAGAACGATCGTCTGACCGTTTTCCTTGGCCAAACGCGTGAGGAGATCGAAAACGACTCCGGAATTTTTCACATCGAGATTTCCCGTCGGCTCGTCCGCGAGAAGGATGGAGGGCTCGTTAGCCAGGGCGCGGGCAATCGCAACCCGCTGTTGCTCGCCGCCGGAAAGTTGCGTGCCCAGCCGGTGAGTTTTGGCGCCAAGGCCCACCGCTTCCAACAGCGAATGCGCCCGGGCGCGCATCGCCTCAGGCTTCAGCCGGCCCCGTTTGCGCATCGGCATCATCACATTGTCGAGAGCCGTGAACTCCAGCATCAGAAAATGAAACTGGAACACGAAGCCGATGTGTTCACCTCGCGCTGCCGTGCGCGCAACGTCATCGCGGTTGGACATCATCCGGCCATTAATCTCGATCTGACCATCGTCCGCCTGATCAAGCAGCCCCAGCAGGTAAAGCAGGGTGCTTTTGCCGCACCCCGAGGGACCCACGATCGCATAGACCTGCCCCCGACGAGCCTCAAAGGTCACTCCCTTCAGCACGTGCACCCTCCCCTCGCCTTGTCCCAGATGACGGTGTAGATTCGCACAACGCAGGGCAACCTCGCCTCGGTGAACGAACGTGGCATCAGGAGCGGCAGTGGTCATTGCGCGGTTCCGCGGATGATATCACCCGGCTCCAGCCGGGCCGCCCGCCGCGCCGGGATCAAGCTCGCGATCATCACCATCGCCAATGCCGTGACAATCGCCTGCACATAATGAATCGGCTCGGAAGACACTTGGAAGGTCTCCGTTTTAAAGATGCCGGTTAACGGTAACGGCAGGCGGCCCACGGCATAGGTCACCACCGCGCCAAAGACAGCACCCACCGCTGCGCCTATCCCCAGGACAATCATGGCCTGCCAAAGAAAAATTTGGGTGATGTCTCTCCGTTCATAGCCCATCGAACGCAGGATCGCGATATCCTTGGTCTTCTCCAACACGATCATGGCCAGGGTATTGAACATGGCCAAACTGGCGATGAGGGTAAAAACGGAAACCGTGATCGCCGACGAAATACGCAGCGCACGAAACGCGGAAAGCCAGGCTTCCTCCCGTTTCTGCCAGGGCGTCGCGCGATGATGGAGCACTTCCGCCATGTGGGCAGCGTCCAACTCGGCTCGCGCGGGGTTGAACAGGTTGATTTGGATAAACGTGGCGCCCGTGGGTTTTTTTAAGAGCGAACGCGCCTCGTTGAGGTCGATGAAGACGCGACTCTTGTCGATGTCGCGCACGCCCGTCTCATAAATCGCCGCGACGCGATATCGGCGCGACTCGCCCCGGGCGTTGACCACGAAGGAATCGTTTACCGCCAATTGGAGATCATCCGCGATTACGCGCCCGATCAGCGCTCCCGAGGGCGATTCGCGAAATTTGTCGAGGGAGCCCGCCGCAATCTGCCGCCCCAAATCGGAAACTTGCAGGTGATCGTCGATATCAATGCCGAAAACCTGCACGTCCTTGCTCCTAAATGCGCTCGTCACGGCCACGTTGCCCCGCAATACGGCCGACACCCCCCGCACGTTCTGAAACGCGCGGACGGCATTCATGATCAGCTTCGGCTCCTGCACGCCTTCGATGTATTTTACGCCTTCTTTCTGTCGGACCTGAAAATCGCTTCCCTTGCCTGCCCGCATGCTGCGCATGGTATCCTGGCTCCGATCCTCAATCCGCATGGCGCCGTCGGTCCCAAGCAAGGTGCGGATAAAAAACTTTTCGAATCCGCTCGTGGTTCCCTGCGTGACGATGAAGAGCCCCACGCCGAGAATCGTGCACGACAGACTCATGAGCATGGCCCGCTTCTTCGCGGTGAGGAAACGATACGCGATGCGGAGATTGGGGGACATCGACACGTAGCGCCCGGTTAGTTCGTCGTGAGCAGACGGACGCGCTGGCCGTGACGGAATCGGTCGAGTTCCTCCACAATGACCTGCTCCCCCGGCGCCAGTCCTTCCCGCGCTTCGACAATATTCATGCCCACGAAACCAACTTTGATCTGTCGTTTCTCGACCAGGCCATCCTTCACCACCAGGACGTTGCTATCGTTGAAAAGCGCGCGCCGGGGAATCAAGGGCTGGTTCGCATGTTCGCCCACGACGATCGTGACTTCGCCGGTGCTGAAAGGAATGAGTTTGGCCGCGTCGACCGCCAAATCGAGAAACACCTTGTAGCGCTGCGTATTTTCCTCCGCGGTGGGCAGAATCTTGCGGACCTTCGCGTCGAATTCCTCGTTGGGGAAGGCGAGCAGTCGCACTCGTCCCTCTTGGCCGGTTTTCACCCTGCCAATGTCTTCCTCACCAATCTCGGCCACCACGATCCGGGCGTTGGCATAGATGGTTGCAACCGTGGACCCGCTGTTGATCAACGCGCCTTTCCACACCATTGCATCCTTCACCGCGCCATCGAAGGGCGCCTTGATCGACATTCTCGCCCGCTCGATTTCCTTGTTTTGGAGGAAAAGTTCGTGGGCCGCCCGCGCATTGCGCGCCTCGAAATGCGCCAGCCGCAGCCGCGTGTCGTTCGCCTCAAGCGCCCGCTCCGCCTGCTTCACGGCTTCCGCCGTGCCATGGCCCGCGGCCAGCATCTGCTTCGCTTCGGCCAGCGCCTCGCTCGCCGCGATCCGCCCCGGATCGTTTTTCGACGCAATGGCATCGAGCTCGCTCTGCAAACGCACAACATCCCCGGACGCCTTGCCCGCGCTTTCCTTCACCGCTGTATCCAGTTTCTGGCGCACGGCGGTCCACTCCGGCACGTTGGCAAACAGCACTCGGAGCCGTTGCTGCGCGGTTTCATAATCCCGCTTTGCCTGCTCGATTTCGCGATCCAGATCATTGGTGTCCAGACGCAGCAGGACGTCTCCTTCCTTGAAATTTTTCCCCGGATCGAGCCCCTCGCACCAGGCGACAATGCCATGGGCCTGGCTCTTCAGCTCCTTCATGTTGCCGTCCGCATAAACGACCACGCTGCCGGGGACGAGGTCCACCGCCTTGTTGCGGATCACCGTCTCCACCCGCGCGAGGGGGCGAAGGGCCATGACCGCCGCAGAGAAACCGACTGCGAGCACGGCGAGCCCCAGGCTGATCTTGAGCACGAAGCGAAAGTTACCGGTTTTCTCGGACATGGCGGAAAGGAAGGTTTTTGAGCATCGGGTCGAGACCCGCGCGCGACACAAACGCGCTCCAGGTTCCAAAGAAATTGGCCCGTGCCGCGGCGTTGTTCACCTCGGCCTGATACCGCTGCAGCCGCACGGCTTCAATCGTGCTTTGCGAAGCTTTTCCGCGTTGCCGATCCTCCTCCATCCGCCGCTCCGCGGCGATCGCAAGCTGGAGGCGGATTTCACCAAATTCCAGCATCCGCGCATCAAATCCAGCCTTGCGCCCAAGATCCTGCGCCTCCGCCAACGCCGCCTCCGACGCGGTTGCGGTTCGATTGCGATAGAGTTGCCTGGCGGCGAGCGCCTGGCGTTTTTCGCCGCGTGTCGCAAAACCATCAAATATCGACCAGGAAACCCGGAGCGCCACCGTCTGCGTGGTGATGCCGGTCTGGGTGACACCGCTGTTGGTGGCATTGGCCAGATTGGTCAGGCCATAGCTGGCCACGCCATCGAACTTCGGCAACAGGCGCACCCGCGCAATGCGGTAGTTGAGATCCGCCTCCTCCGCCCGCAGCGCATTTATCTCGGCCTCGAAAGAAAATCGTCCCCCGTCGCGCAACAGCCCCGCCAGAAGAGAGGTCGTGAGGGCGGCGGAATAGGCCGGCTTGGGAATCGCATCCGGAATCTCTTCCTCCTCCAAATTTTTCAAGCCGGCGAAACGTGCAAAAACCCGGCGGGCCGCCGCAAAATCAGCCTCGGTGTTCTCCAATGCCACCGTCTGCTCGCTAAGATTCAGTTCACGTCCGCCGACTTCGGCTTGCGCCGCTCCCCCGCGTTCAAGTCTCCCGCGCGCCACGGCCAGCTCGTCGGCCGCCACCTGCCGCGCCAGCCGCGCCTGTTTTAACGCCGTCCGCTTCACCACCAGTTGCAAATAGGACTGGCGCAGCGCCACCGCCATTGTCCGCCAGGATTCGGCATAACTTTTTTCGGCCATGAGGACGCTCAGCCGCGCAATTGCGCTTCGACTCTGCAGTTCGCCCCAGCGAAAAATCGATTGGGTAAGCTCCAGCCGGTAGAACAAACCTGAATCCGTCGATTGCGACTGACTCGCCCCCGACACCGCGGATTGGTTGCGGGCCATATCCGACCACGCGGTCACATTCGGGAGCCGTTGCGAATTCAGCCCATAACTGCGGGCTTCCTGTTGGGCGATTTCGAGCTCCCGCTCGATCTTCTCGGGCGACCGGTTCCAGGCGTTCTGGAGGATCGTTTTCAACGCCGGAAAGTAATCCTCCGGCATCGTTCCCGCCACGTCCGCCGGTTGGGCGGCGACCGTCGCGAACATGCCGAGGGAAAAAAGCAACCGCAACGAGCAACGCCCGCCGCGCATGGACCTAATACGGGACGACAACATGAATCGGCGCGAAAATACGAAGGGCGAGACCGCGGGATTTCACAGGCGATTGCAACCCATAAGTCTTGAGCCTCACCCGCTGAGCCCGCCAACCTGCCGCAAGTCCCGCGTCCGCTTCATGCCTCACGCCATCTCCGCTCTCGCCTTGGAACATCTGGACCGCGTCCGGACGTTTTACGATGGCGCGCCCGTGGAGCCGCAAACGGGCGCCCGCCATTACCGGGGTTTGCTGGCGCACTACTATAATCTCCTTATCCCGCCCAGCGCGACGGTGCTCGAGATCGGCTGCGGCTCCGGTGAACTTCTGGCCCAACTGCGCGCGCGAACGAAAACCGGGATCGATCTTTCGGCGCGTCAAATCGCGGCGGCGCGCCGCCGACTGCCCGAGGCGGACTTTCACCTTCAAGCGGGTGAGTTACTGGAACTCGACCGCCAGTTCGACGTCATCATCGTCTCGGACACCCTTAATCTGGCCGCCGATGTGCAGCGGCTTTTGGAACGGCTCGCCGCCGTGGCGCATTCCGACACCCGGCTGATCCTTAATTTTCAAAACACACTGTGGCGTCCCTTGCTCTCGTTCGCCCGCGCGCTCGGACTCAAGGCGGCGCAACCCCAGAACAGCTGGCTCGCCGCCTCCGACGTGCTGAATCTTCTCCGGCTGGCGGGGTGGAATCCGGTATTTCTTCACAACCGCATTC
>JBEENF010000162.1:0-8052 GCA_041192325.1 Verrucomicrobiota bacterium | reverse complement strand
AAAGCGCGGCTCTCATCGTTCCAGGCGATATTGGTGATCGCATGCGTCTTGAGATAGGGTTGGCCGGCCGGGTCGTAGAGCACCTCCGCTACAAAGCCGAAGTCGCTGGCAGTAAAATCGAGCAGCTGCTGGTGCAAAGTGTCGAAGGTCACGGCGCTGTCCGCCTCGGTGAGACGCCGGGCCAGCAACCCGCTGACGGCGGTCAACAGGGAATTCGCCCGCTCCAGCCGCGCATCCGTTCTTTTTATCCGCTCGAGCGACTCCCGCAGCCCCGCTTCCGCCTGTTTCCGTTCCGTCACATCGAAATTGATCCCGACCACCCGGGTGGCCTGGGCGTCACTTCCTTTCAGCACCATTTCCGCGGCCTGGATGACGCGCACCGCGCCATCGGAGGGCCGAATAATGCGAAACTCCCGCTGGCTTCGCCCGCCCGTCGCGATGGTGTGCTGCATCAGGGCTTCCTGCGTATCCCGATCGTCGGGGTGGAGAATATTACGCCAGCGGTCCTTCGGCAATATTTCCCCCTCGGTGGGCGCCACCCCATAAAGCGTGAACATCGCGGGGTCCCACGTCGTGTGGCCGTGCGCCGGGTCGAATTCCCAGACCGCGATCCCGGCCGCCAGATTCGCCAGGCGGATGCGCTCTTCGCTTTTCCGCAAATCGCTCGTCATCACCCGCGCCAATTCATTGGCCCGATTCTCTCGTTTCACCAACAATCGGACGATCAGGAACAGCAGCACGGTCACCGAAACGCCCGCCAGGCCGACCAAGAGCGGGCCATCGGCCAAGCCGTGCCGCGCATAGCCGGGACTGGCGGAAAAGCGCAGCAACCAGTCCCGACCGACAACTTGCACGGCCGCAGTTTCGACCATCCCTTCCGGGGGATGGAGGCGGGAAGCGTTCGCGGCGCGGCTATCGAACAAGAGCTGAGATGCCACGGGCTGGGTCCCGTCGAAAATCTGCAAATCAATCTCCCTATCCTGGCCCAAGACGTTGTCGATCAGGGCGTCGACCCGAAACGGGCTGCACACGAATCCGCGCAACGCGGCCCGCAGCTCCGCGACCGTGCGCTCCGGCATGCCACGCTGGTGCCAGTGCACGGGCAGGTAGAGCAGAACGCCCGTCGGTGAATCCCCTGTGAGGTCCTTTACCAGGTTCACCTTCCCGCTCAACGACGCTTCACCCGTGTCACGCGCCCGTTCCATGGCGGCGCGGCAGATGGGTTCGGAAAACATATCAAACCCAAACCCGCGCAAATTGCGGTCGTTGAAGGGCTCGACGAACAGGATCGCGCTTCGCTCTTCCCGGTCGGCAGGTGGCGTCACGGCGTAGTTCGGAAAACCTTCGGCGCGAACCCGGGCGACGTGTTCCGCCTCTCCCCCGGGGGGTATCCATTCCGCAAAAGCCATGCTCAGAATGCCGGGCCAGAAGCGTTCGAGCTCCAGGGTGTCCACGTAGGTCCGCCAGGCTTCACCATCGACGTTCGGGCTCACCTCGAGAAACGCCACGGCGCTCTGCAGGAGCAGCTCGCACCGCAGCATGCGCCGCTTGATCAAATCCGCCGATGTTTTCGTTTGAAATTCGAATCGCTCGCGCGCCCGCTCCGCCAGAATTCGCTCGGTTTCCCAACAAGCCAGCCCGGTCACCGCCAGGCCGGTGGCCAGAACGGCCCACGCAAAGCGCCGGTGGGCCAGCCACCGGAGGGCACGGGAGGCGGGGGGCGGAAAGAGCCTTGGGGTGGAAAATGGCGGCCGGCTCATGGCAAGAAGAGCTGATGACGTTCGCCCTCGCGCTCGTCAGTGACTGACATGAGAGAGGTCACGTGTCGTGGGGACAAAGGGGAGCGACTGCCGCCACCGCGGTGATCCAGACTAACATGCTGTTTTGGCCTCGATGGATGCCGTCGCGCAGTGGCGCGCGATCAACTCCGCCACCGATGTAAGCAAGGCCTCCACGTCAAAGGGTTTTTGCACAAAGCCATCGGCGCCCATGATGGCTCCGGCCTGCTCTCGCTCGCCACTCATGAGCATGACGGGCGTCGACGAGCGCGCAGGGTGTGCCCGAATATGCGCGAGCAACGCGAGGCCGCTGCCAGCTGGAAATTTGACGTCGGTCAGCACGAGGTCGGGCTGCGCTTGTTCGAAAGCGGCGATCGCCGTGCCCAGCCCGTCGGCGCCCACCACTTGGTAACCACTCATTTCGAGCAGATCCAGCGCGAGGGCCCGCAGGTCGGGATTGTCCTCGACGAGGAGAATGAGCGGGAGGGGCGGGGTAGCGGGGGGCATGCTGGCAAGCTTCAGCGCCGGTTTACCGCCGGGAGACACAAACGAAATTCGGTACCTTGGCCGCGGGCCGGCTGGTAAGTGATGGTTCCACCGAGCCGGTTGACGGCCGCACGGGCAATGGCCAGGCCCAAGCCGCAACCCCCGTTTTTTTTCGCGTTCCGGCCTTGGAAAAATGGCTCAAACAGGCGCGCGACCTCGTCGGGGGCCAAGCCAGGCCCGGCGTCCGTCACCCGAATTTCGAGGAAATCGCCCTCGCGACGGGTTTCGAGTACCGCGACGGTTCCCGGCGGGCCAAATTTGCACGCATTGGACAGCAGACACTCCGTCGCAATTTCCAGCAGGCCAGCGTCTCCCGTCCAAGTCTCGCCAGCGCGCACGCGCACATCGAGCGCAACCTCGGTGGCTGGCCCCGCCAAGCGAGCCTGTTCCGCCAGGTCACGCAGAAAAAGGGCTAAATCAACTTCGGCGGGCTGGACCGCGCCGGAGAGTGCATGCTCGAGCCGGCACAGACGATCCATGATCAGCTGCACCCGGCTGCCGGCCTTTTGAATCGCGCTCCACCACTCCTGCTCACGTGCGCCGGAGATCTCCCGGCCATGTTTTCGCAGGAGGTACGACGACGCTTGGACCGCCGCGAGGTGTCCGACTGTTTCATGGGCGAGCTTCGAGAGGAAGCCCGCCGGCAGCGACAGACGATCAGAACCCTCGTCGGTCATCTTGGGTGCTGCCCGCGGATTACGGGCTGCGGACGCAGGGGCCTCAATCATGGTCAGGCCAGGCGATGAAGGTCGGTAATGGGTGGCCATGGCTGGTTAGGCGGGTAAATTGTTGGTACGGGAAGGGAAAGTACTGTGCAATCTGGGGAAATAAATATCGGACATTACGTATTTGGGGCGGAGCATCACGTCACCTGGGGGCGCGACCGACCGTGAGGGTCGCTTGGTTAGATCGGGCCGTGCAACAGGCCGCACGCCAGATCAGTGCAAAGCCCGGGCACGCACAAGGCGGCCCCGCTGCCCCGGCCCATCCCGAGTTACCGCCCGGTTTCAGCGGCGTTGGCCGCTGCGTCGAAACGACGCAAACGCGCACCGACGCCAACGGCCAGAAGAGGACTTAACTCGCCCTCGCCAAGAACGACTGCGAGTCACCGCGGGCCAGTGCCAACGGCGCGAACCGTGGTGGGCGGAGCCGCCCTGCTAGCGCCCCTTTGGCGTCCGGTTGAGGGTGTAGCTCAGGTAGATCGCGCGCTGCTCGCCGATGAGCCGATTGACGCGGAGATATTCGCGATCGAAGACATTGTTGATATTCAGCGCCACGCTGTGGTCGAGGCGGGCCATTTGCGGCAGGCGGTAGCGCAGCCCGAGGCTCCAGACGTTGAACGACGGCACGCTCAGGCGCCATTGATAGGTGGTGCGCTGGAGCACGCGCCGGTTGCCAACGGTCGTGTAGGTGTCACCCGCATTGGGCGCCTCGGTGGGCGTGGCCGCGACGTAGGCGACCCCAAGGTTGACCGAAAAGTTTTTCAGCGGGCCGGAGGGGGGCGCGTATTTTACATACACGCTGCCGTTTTGCGGGGAGATGCCGTTGACGCGGCGGCCGACGGCAAGGGGCGAGGCGCTGCCGAAGTCCGTGTAGATGGAATAGACGTGGCCCCAACTGCCGCCGCTGTGGACGGCGTCCGTGATGCGCCACGTGAAATCGATCTCGTAGCCTCGCACCAATTGATCGCCGTCGCGCTCCGTCACGAGGACGAAGTTGCCGGAACCGAGGGGCGTCTCGACGTTATTGGAGACGCTCACGTTGTTTCGCACGGCATAGAAACCGCTGACCGTATAGTTGAGTCGGCCGCCGAGCAGTTCACCCTTCAGGCCGTAGTCCCAGCCGTCCGCAACCTCGGATTTGAAAGTCGGGTCGAAGTGAGCCTGTGCGTTGTCGTTCTGGGAGACGAAATAGCTCTGGCTGTAGCTGGCGAAAACCCGGACCGCGGGCGTGAGCTTGTAGTTGAAGCCCGCATTGGGTTTCAGGAAGTCCACCTTCTTGTCGATCAGCGTGCCAGTGACGTAGCCGGCGGGCGAGGTGAAGCCAATGAAGTCGCGGTCGCGAAAACGCACATCATCGTAGCGTGCACCGGCGAACGTGAGCAGACGGCCCTCGAGGAACGACGTCTGGTGGCGCAGCAATCCCCCAAAGACGGTGGTGCGGCGCTTCTGGTGACGGGTTCTGACGCCGAGCGTCGGGTCCCGGGGCTTGGGGAAATAAGGGATGACGCCGGCGGGCGCGAGCGTGGCGCGGTCGAGCGTGACGGTGCGCACGGCGTTCCATGCGACGAGGTCGGGATGGGTGGCCCCGGCGTAGTTGAGGGTGGGGTCCCAACGGTAGTAGTCGTTGATGTCGAGCGTGAGGAGGGTGCGGTGCTCGAGCTTCTTGGCATTAGTCCAGTAATGGGCGAGTAGATCGCCTTGGAAACCGCCGCCGTCCTCAATGATACGGGTGGCATTGGGCGTGGCGCCGCGGGCGCTGGTGATGGCGGGCAAGGAGCCATTCGCGGCGGGCGCGGGGTTGATGTTGATGGCGCCCCACCCGGTGTTCTGGTTGAAGTCCCACCGGCGGGCCCAGTAGCGGTTGGTGCCGAGTCGGGTGCTCCAGATGGAGCTGATTTTCTTGTCGTAGAAGGCGTTCACGCCCGTGTTGCCCCGGTCGAGCTCACTGAACGGGCCGAACGCGTTGTAGCGGGCGAGGTTGGTGGCGTAACCGATGGCTTCATCGTCGAGAGTGCTGGCGGTGCCCTTAAGATCGGTAATGAGCGGGGCCGCGCTGTTTGGCGCGTGGCGCACCTGCAGAAAATATTCCAGCGAGACGTTCAGGTTGGAGCCGTCAGGGAAGGTGTGGCCCAGCGCGAGGTAATACTCCTGGTTGCGGTTGCGGGCGTACTCCATGTTGAACTCCCGCTGGTAATGGGAGCCGGTGAGGACGTAGCTGGTCTTGCCGAGCGAGGTGTCGAGCAGCGGGCCGGTGCTCTCCAGCGTGACCCGCTCGGTGCCATCGTCGCCGTAGTTGAAGGTAAGCTTCTGACTCTCCCGCGATTTTGGCGACTTCGAGATCATGTTGAGCATGCCGCCGGGCGAGGTGCGGCCGTAAATGGCGGCGTTGGAGCCCTTGATGATCTCCATGCGGTCGACGTTGCTGGAGCCGTAGCGGCCGAGGCGGAAGAAGCCATCGCGGAGCTGCGAGGTTGAGCTAAACCCGCGGAGGTTGAAGCCGCCCCCGACATCGAGGCCGGTGAAGCCACCAATCTGGACAACGTTGTCGGAAAGTTCGAAAATGCCGAAGTCCTCGAAGAACTCACTCGTGAGGACGTTCACCGTGTACGGCAGATCGATGATCTTGGTGGCAACGCGCGAGCCCGTCATGGTTTCCGAGGGCACGTAGCCGCGGTTGTCTTCGGCCTTGACCGAAAAAGCGGAAAGCTGGACGGCCTCCTCCTGGCGGGCGGCCGCAGCGGCGGCAGAGAGAGTCGGCGCAATCTGGGCCGGGAGGGAAGAAGCCGCGAGCAGAGCAGCAACAACGAGCGGGAACCAAGCGCTGGGTGAAGGGGGCGGTGATTTCATGGTGCGGTCGGGGAATATCAATCGGAAGTGAGCACGGAAGGCCGGGCATCACGGGTTGCAAGCGGCGATCGAGCCGGGGGCGCGCTCGCCGGAGGCGGGGAAGCCGCCATCACGCTGTAAATCAAATCGAAGGAAAGCGGGACGCGGCCGATCAGTATCCTAAGCACCGCGGAGCTCGGACGATTGATGGCGAGATTCGGCAACGTCAAGCCCGCGCTCGACTCCAGCGGCTGGCGCCAAAAGCGTTCATTTTGCTCATCTCCGGCCGCGCCACAATACAACCAAGCCGCCACCAGTGAAGCCGGGGAAAGTCGCCGGACCTGCTCCCGCAAACGCGAGGTCAGCTCCCGCGCCACCGCCGGATCGGCCCGATCCAGTCCGTGCACGACTATGCGCGTCAGTCCGCCTTCCCATTCCGCCAGGGTCATCGCAGGCTTGAGGAGCGTCTGCGCCGTGCGCACGCCCACGCGCGAATGCAGGGACGCGAACAGCAGTTCCTGCGTCGCCAGCTCATCCGCCGTCAGCGATCGACCGAGCCGGAAAAATGCTTGTCGCGCCTGGCGTTCCTCCTTGATCAGCAACCAAAGCCGCGCCGCAAGCAAAGCGCTTGAATAGCAGCGCACGGTCGAGTCGATCTCGGCCAGATGGCGCCGGGCCGCGCCCTCGTCTTTGGCCGCGTAGGCCGCATAGGCCGCGACAATGGCGCGCTCCGCGCCGGCGTGGATGCGCGCGATCGCGGCCGGGTCGGCGCTGCCGCCAGACAGTCGCAGCGATTCACAGGCGAGCAGCGTCCAAAGCTCTGTCGGCTCATGGGCGGAGTGCAGGTGCTGCAGCGCGAGGCGAGTCAGCTCCGGCCACCAGCCGGCCGCGATCAACTGCTGCGCATACGAGCGTACGACGGCCGGCACCAACTCGGGCTCGGCGTGCGCCAACAGCCACTGCCATTCCAGGACCGCCTCGTCCCGCCGACCCGTGCGCGTCAGGAGGGTCGCCTTTGCCACCCGCAGGCCCATGTTGTGGGGCGTCATCGCAAGTCCGCTAGTCAGGAGCAAATCCGCCAGGGGCAGCTGACCCTTTAAAAAGGCTTCGTTCGCCTGACGGGCAAATCGGGCACTGCGCCAATTGCGCAGGCGCTCCAAGCCGCCTGCGCCGAGGGAAAATGTTGCCAACCCGACGACGAACAGCGTCAGCCCGGCAGCCCACCACCAGACGCGGGGTCGGGATTTGGTCGGAAGGATCTCCCGAGGTCCAGTGCCGGGGACTGGAGGGCGCCTGAGAGCGGAAAAAAGAAGGTTCACGGCATAAGGCGGGACGGCGGACCCACCGAGGGTGGGTCGGACCTTTCCTCCAGCAACGCGCCTGCGTTAACCAGATGTAGTCAACTCGCGTGAATTTACTTTGCCCCCGGATTCGGAGAAAAAAACCGTCTCTAGCGCGCCATGAAAAACATCACGAATTTCCTCAACCTTCGTTTCATCCATTGGGCAGCCAGTCTGGTCCTCGCGGGAGTCGCCGTCACAAGTCCGGCCCGAGCGCAAGACCCGGCGGTTAATCAGGCCGTGGTTATTCAGGACAACGCCACAGCCGAACTGCTGGCCCAAATCGCCGCCGAAATTACCGCGAATTCAGGCGCGGTCGCCGATATTGTCACCGCGCGGATCCTGGCAAATCCTGGCTTGGTGGCGGAAATCGTGGCGATCGCCATAAACGCCGTCCCGGCCCAAGTCGCAGCCATAGCGGCCGCTGGCATATCCGCGGCACCCAATCAAGCCGGGACGATCACGACCGTCGCCATCAAAGCGCTCCCCGCGCAAGCTGCCGCGATTACGACAGCCGCCATCAAAGCGGCGCCCACGCAAGCTGCCGTGATCACAACGGCGGCCGTTTCCGCGGCGCCAAACCAAGCTGCCGCCATCACCACAGCCGCGGTCACCGCCCTTCCGGACCAAGCGGTCGCGATCACGATCGCAGCCATTGAGGGGGCCCGCGATCTATCGGGCACGATTCAGACCGCCGCAGTTGCAGCGGCGCCGGACAAGGCGACCTTAATTGCGGAAGCGATAGCACAAATGCCGAAGATTGCCGCCCCCGCCGCAGTCGTCGATCCCGCCAATAACCAGGAAAATAGCACCACGCCTGTGACCACGCCGACCACGGTG
>JBEENF010000161.1:0-8063 GCA_041192325.1 Verrucomicrobiota bacterium | reverse complement strand
CCGGTTCGCACCGCGGGCGTTCACCCCATGACCACGGCGTTGTTCCACTTCGCCCGCGCGACGGCTATTTGCCCCGACGCACCGCGACAAAAATGAACAATGCGCCCACCCCCGGCAGCGCCGAATAAATCGCCGCGATTTCACTCCGGGTGAGGCCAATCGAGTGTTCCTCGGCGGCCTCGATCAATGGCACGCGGCGAGGATAGTGACGACAGCCGAGCCGATCAGGCTCGCCCCCACGCCGCCCAGGAAAAAGCGCAGTGCGTTACGGGCAAAGCTGGGACGCGCGCGTGGCTAGACGGTACACAGTTTAACCGCCTCACGCAGCGAAGTGAGGGGATCACGCGCGGGGACAAACTCCTGCGCCACGAAGCCTTTGAACCCCGTCGCCTTGATCGCGCGGGCGATCGCCGGATAATAGAGTTCCTGCGTCTCATCGATCTCGTGACGCCCGGGATTACCGCCGGTGTGATAGTGCCCGATATAGCGATGATTCTCCTGGATGGTGCGGATCACGTCGCCCTCCATAATCTGCATGTGATAGATGTCGTAGAGCAGTTTGAAGCGTTCCGAGCCCACGCGCCGGCAAAGTTCCACGCCCCAGGCGGTATGATCGCACATGTAATCCTTGTGGTTTACCTTTGAATTGAGGAGTTCCATGCAGATGGTCACGCCGCGCCGCTCGGCCTCGCCGACAATTTTGCGCAGCCCGATGGCGCAATTTTCAAGTCCCTGTTCATCGCTCATCCCGTCGCGGTTACCGGAGAAAACGATGACGTTCGGCAACCCCGCATTGGCGCAGGCCTGGATGCGTTCGATCATGCCCGCAACCATGGCCGCGTGGTGCTCCAGGCGGTTGAACCCTTTGGCGATGGAGGAAACGCCGTTGGCCATGGCGCACGTGAGGCCGTGCTTTTGCACCGTGGCCCACTCGGGGGGATTGAGCAATTCGACCGAATGCAGGCCGATCTCGCGCGCGGCGCGGGCAAATTCGTCGAGGGGAATTTTCTGGTAGCACCATTTGCACACGGAATGCTGAAACGATCCCGTCGTGCTCCCGGAGGAGTTGCCGGGTCGTGCGGTCGCGGTGTCTGGCGCCGCCGCGGCGGGAGCGGGGCGGGGCAACGCAGAAGCGGCCGCGACACTGGCCAGCGAACGGAGTACGGTGCGACGGGAGAGCGGCGAATTCATGGGGCGCAGCACCGTCATCCTTCCCGGGATAGTTGGCAAGCGCGTCGATTGCCCGGCCGTCACAATCGGAATTCGGCTTGCATCTGCCACTTGCGCGCAGCCGCGAGGGCGCTACGGTGCCCCGCATGATGCCTCCCCCCACAGTCTCCCGCCGCAGCGCGATCAAAACTCTCGGCGGCGCCGCATTGGTTGGCTTGGGCGGCTTGCGAGTCGTGGCCGCGACGAATTCCGCAAGTAGCGCGGCCACGGGGCAGCCGTTTGAGTTGCCCAAACTGGGCTACGCGTATGACGCCCTCGAGCCGCACATCGATGCGCGAACCATGGAGATTCACCATTCGAAGCACCACCAGGCCTATATCACGAACGCCAACAAGGCGCTGGCCGATCACCCGCAGTTAAGGACGCTTTCCGCCGAACAGATTTTAAAGACCCTGGGCACGCTGCCAGAGACCGTCCGCGCGACTTTGCGCAATAACGTGGGCGGACATGTGAATCACACCTTCTTCTGGCGGGTTCTTTCACCGCGCGCGGGCGGCGCTCCGACCGGCGCACTGGCGCGCGCGATCAACGAAACCTTCGGGTCGCTGGACGCGTTCAAGGCCCAGTTCACTGACGCGGCGATGAAGCGCTTTGGCAGCGGGTGGGCATGGCTGGTCAGCAAGCCCGGCGGAGGTCTCTCCATCACGTCCACCGCCAATCAGGATTCGCCGCTGAGCGAGGGAACCCTTCCGCTCCTCGGCGTCGATGTGTGGGAGCACGCCTACTATCTCCGCTATCAAAATATGCGGGCGGATTACTTGAAGGCATTTTGGAATGTCGTGAACTGGTCCGAAGTGGAAGCCAACCGGGCCGCCGCGCAGAAGGTCTGAGCTTCAATCACGGTGGAAAGACGACGGGCGCGTTCCGGGAATATCAGCCCGCAACCGCCCGCGGAGTTCCGGCGCACGCGCCGTGCGACGCTGCCACGCGCCGCCTCGAAACCTCATGCTACCGACCGTTCAACTTGTCCCAATTCCACCACACGGCGCTGAGGATCGCAGCGAGTACCGCTGCGCTGGCGATCAGCGTGTAGGTGTGCGTTCGCGATATTACGCCGCTGAGTTGGACAAAATCGTCGCTAAACCGGCTCCATAGAAATCGCCCGAGCCACACGAAGGCGGGCACGCTGATCAGCGCCGCCAGGCTATCGAAAAGCACAAACTGCGCGTAGCGCGCCTTCATGGCTCCGGCCGTGCAGAAAAACGGCGCGCGCAGGCCCGGCATGAATCGCGCGACGAAAAATGCCGTTGCGCCGTGGCGCCGAAACAAAGCCTCGATCTTTTCCTGCTTGGTCCGGGAGACCCAGTTCCGGTTGCGCATCAGCGTCAGTATCCGGCAGCCGAAACGGCGGCCCACCGCGAAAATCAACGAATCACCCGCGAGCACGCCCAAGTACATCAAAAAGCTGATGGCGATCCACGAATGCCCGCTTTCTTCAGCGATCAGCCCTGCTCCGATCAGGATGATGTCCTCCGGCATCGGCAGGCCAACCCCACACAGGATTAGCAGGGCGAACAGGACCCAAAGGGCAAAAGGCGAGCCGTGGAAAAGTTGGAACAAGGATTCCATGCAAGATAGCCGGCACCTTGCGGGCGCGTGGGCGCCGGGCAAGGTCGCAGAGGGTAAATTGTCGGTGGAACGGCTTCGTCCCCCCGCTTTGATCGTTCCGGTCGTGCCGTGACCGACTCGCGGTCACCCAAGGCGAACGTCAGCGGAAAACTCATCCCTGCCACACTTGCTGCGCCGGGGCCTGCCGTTCGCCCCCAATCGCCCCCTCTGGGGAAGGCGTCTCAATGCCACGACCGCTGGCCCTCGGTTCGGCCGCGAAAAACTCGACGATATGGCTGACTTCGGCGAAGCCCCGCGCCCGCAGTTTCTCCTCAATGGCTGCGATGGTGCTCCGCAGTTCCTCCTCCAGTTGCGGTTCCAGCTGAATCACCTTGTTCGAACCCTTGCACACCAAGTGGTAACGGTTGGGGTTGCCCAGATTGATTTCGTACAGGGTGGTGCCGTTGTAAAAGTAAGCGCGACGCACGAGCCCTATTTCCTCAAACGCCCCCATACAGCGATACACCGTCACCAAATCACAATTCTCCGCACCCACATGCGCGTGAATCTGTTCGATGCTGGAAGGCGCGGCGCGTTGGTTCAACGCTTCCAGAATCGCCAGACGGGGCTTGGTAATGCGTAACCCCGCTGACTTCAACCGCGCCGAGGCAATTTCGAGGGCGGAGGCGCTTTTTCGCCCGGTATGAACCTCTCCCTCAAAGGGATGGTTCGTTTGCGTGGACGCGATCATTTCCTTCCCAAGCTGGTAAACTCCGATGAAACCTCCAGCTAAAACCCGTGGGAAATTTCCCTAGACCGTCCCGCACACCTCGATGCAAAACCGGGCCGGACGAGGATTGCATGACACCGGCCGGTGTGCCAACGTCCCCTCGCTCTCATGCAAAATCCGGATTTCGGCGATATCGTCGCTCTCATCTGCAAGGAAGATTCCCGGTTTGACCGGAAAGCCTACGACTTCGTCCGGATGGGTTTGGACCACACAGTCAAGGAGTTACGTAAAAAAGATACGCCGCGAGCCGAGCGCTCCCGGCACGTGAGCGGCACCGAACTGCTGGAGGGGCTGCGGACCTTCGCCTTGGACCAATATGGCCCTCTGGCCAAGACCGTGCTGAACGCGTGGGGGGTCCAGCGTTGTCGCGATTTTGGCGATATCGTGTTTAATTTGATCGAATACAATGTGTTTTCGAAGACCGAGAAAGATCGGTTGGAGGATTTTGGGGACGTTTTTGATTTTGAAGATGCCTTTGTGAAGCCCTTCCAGCCCATGAGGCGCCGCAGGGGGCGGGGGCCCTCGACCGCGCAGGCGTTTGGCGCGACCTGAACCATATCTGCTGGCGCGGCGGGGATAAGAGTAGTTCTCTCTGCTGTTCATGCCAAAAAAAATCGTTTCTGCTGACTTTCGCCTGCTCGATGCTTTTTGGCGCGAGCCAGTCGAACGGGTGGTTCTGCCCAACGGTCTGACCTTGATCATGAAGCGCGACACCTCCGCCGCGCTGGCGTCGGTGCAGGTGTGGGTCAAGACCGGCAGTGTGCACGAGCAGATGCATCTCGGGGCCGGGCTGTCGCACTATCTGGAGCACATGCTGTTCAAGGGTACCGAACGCCGGTTGGGCCGCGAGATCAGCGCGACGGTTCAAGCGCATGGCGGGTACATCAACGCCTACACGACGTTCGATCGCACCGTTTACTATATCGACCTGCCGAGTGAGCACACGGGCGTGGCGATCGATTTGCTGGCGGACGCCGTGCTGCATTCCACGTTGCCGGCGGAAGAAGTGGAAAAGGAGAAGGACGTCATCCTGCGCGAGATCGCGATGACCAAGGACGACCCGGACAACCGGCTTTGGGACACCGTTTTTTCCACGGCATTCCGCGAACATCCGTACCGGCAGCCCATCATCGGACACCGGGATGTTTTTTCGGCAGTCACCCGCGAGGATCTGGTGGGCTATTATCGCGCGCGCTATGTGCCGAACAATCTGGTGGTGGTCATCGTGGGCGACATCGACGTCGCGGCCGTGCGGGCGGAGGTCGAGGCGCATTTTGGCCGCGCTCCCCGGGCGCGTCTCGCGCCCGTGCTCGTCGCCACCGAGCCGCCACAACTTGCGCCGCGCAGCGACCATCGCTTCGAAAGCGTGGAAATTTCGCGCGGGGTTCTGGCCTGGCCGGTCCCCGGACTGACCCATCCGGACGCGCCGGTCCTCGATCTGCTGGCGATGATCCTTGGGCATGGGGATAGCTCGATTCTTTGGCAGGAGGTTCGCGAAAGGGCCGCCTTGGTGCACACGATTGACGCGTCGAGCTGGAATCCGGGATCAAGCGGTCTCTTCTGCGTCACCTTCACCTGCGATGGTGACAAGCGGCAGCCCGCGTTCGCGGCCATCCAACGCGCGGTCGAGCAGCGATTGACGCGGGGATTCACCGCCGCGCAGTTGAAGAAGGCGTTGCGGCAGTTGATCGTGGCCGAAATCGATTCGCGCAAGACGATGAGCGGTCAGGCCTCGCGGCTCGGAGCCGCCGAGGTGGTGGTCGGAGACCTCGATCACAGCCGGCTTTATTTCGATCAACTGCGCGCCGCAACGCCGGCTGATGTGCGGAGGGTCGCGCGGGCGTACCTCGACCACGCGCGGCTGATTTCAATTTCGCTCAATCCGACGGCGTCGGCTCCGTCGGTCGTGGCGGGAGCTGCCGCCGCCGCGGCCAAGGTGGAGTTCTCGGAAGTGACGCTGCCTAACGGCGCCCGGATCCTGCTCCAGCCGGACAAGCGGATGCCCAATCTTCATCTGCGCGTCCTGATGCAGGGCGGACCGTTGTACGAAGAGGCGGGGAAGCGCGGTTCGACGGCATTACTGGCCACGATGCTCACCAAGGATACGCGGCGCCGCAGCGCGGCGGCGGTGGCGCAATACATTGAGGAAGCCGGCGGATCTTTCTACGCGTTTTCGGGCAACAACAGCCTGGGGCTGGCCGCGGAAGTGCTGCCCCCGGATGCGGACCGGGCGGTGGACGTGCTGGCCGAGGCGCTCCTGACCCCGGCGTTCAAGCGCCCGACTTTTGAATTGGAACGCGACGCGCAACTGGCGGCCCTGCAGCAGGACGTGGACGAAGTCGTGATCCTTGCCCGCAAGCTCGTGCGGAAAAAGTTTTTCGGCGACCACCCGCTGGCCCTTGATCCACAGGGCGACGAAGCGGGTATTCATCACCTGGCGCCACAGGACCTTGCGCGCTTGCACGCCCGATTGTGCGTCGGGTCCAACGTGGTGCTGGCGGTGGCGGGCGATTTTGATCCGAAGGCGCTCGTGCCGAAGCTGCGCGCTTTCCTGACGAAAATTCCACGAGCCAAAGGCGCCGGGGCGCGCCTGCCGGAAATCCATTGCAAGCTGCCCGCGCACGCCGGCGACTTTGTCGAGACGCAGCCGCGCGAGCAGGCTGTGCTGCTCCAGGCTTATCCCGGTCCACGCGTCAATGCGCCGGACTTTTACGTCGGCGAAGTGGCCGATGAGCTGTTCAGCGGGATGGCGTCGCGCTTGTTCGAACGGGTGCGCGAGGAGAAGGCGCTCGCGTATTTCGTGCGGTCGGCGCGGATCACCGGGCTGGACGTGGGCATGTTTTATTTCCTGGCCGGCACTCAGCCAGGCCGCGAAGCCGAGGTGCTGACCGAGATCGATGCGGAGATAGTTCGGGTGCAACTCGGGGGGGTGGAGCCCGCCGAGCTCGCGCGGTGCCAGGTGCGCTTGAAAGCCGCCCGGCGGCAAAGCATGCAGACGAATTCGGCGCGTGCCATGCACGCCGGGCTCAACGCGCTGCAACGCCAGCCGATCAACGATTGGCAGAATTACGACCGGCGGGTGGATGCGGTGACGATTGCGGACCTGGCTGCGTTCTCGTCCCGGTACTTCACCCGCGCGCATCGCACGCAGCTGATCGTGCGTCCGTGACGCGCGGCGGCAGGAGAAGCCGGGGACCACGTCACGGAGTTGCCGCCCATCGATGCCACCTCTCGCCGAGCTTTTCCCGGATCGTGACTACCGGCTGCATCTGACGCTGCGCCGGGCAGAGCCGGCGGAGTTTTTTGCCGGCCGGGATGAGAGCGGCCGTTTGTTGGCGGAACGGGCGGAGTGGCTGGCTTGCGACTCCTCGCGCTACGCCGCGCTGCTCCCCGCCGGTCGCCCGCTGCTGGCAGAGTTCTCGGCGATGGCGGCGGAGTGGGGCGTGGGGGAGCTCAAAGACGCGCACGCCCTCGGCCTCGCCCTGGAACCCGACGTGCTCTTCCTGTCTCCGGACGCCGACGGCCAGTTCCGCTTGCAGGGCGGCGCCTTATGTTTTCCCACCGGCTGGGCTTTGGAGGAGAAGCTGGGGCAGACGCTCGATGTTATTCACGGGCCGGTGCCGGGTCTGAATACCGCCCTCGCGGCTCCCATTCACCAATTCCTGTCCAAGTTAAAGCCGGGGGTCTCGTTTCTCCGCGACAACTGGGGCTTGGCGGGATCCACGGCGTTAAATCTGCATCCGGCCCAAGAAATTCCGCCCCCGGCCGCGCCAGTCGCGCTGGACGAGCTCTGGCTGCGGGTGGAGCACCAAGCCTTGCTGGCGCTCCCGGCCACGGGAGGTGTCGCCTTTGGAATCCGCATTGCCCTTCACCGGTTGGACGAAGTGGCCCGCAGTCCGGCCGCGGGTGGGCTGAGGCGCGCTTTGGAATCCATGCCGCCTGCGATGGTCGCGTACAAAAGGCTGGAAGAGGTCCGGACGGCGGTCATCGCGCTCCTGGGATAAATCGCATCACGGCAAGGGGAGTTCGGTCTGGCTGAGCACCTCGTTGCCGCCCCTTCGCGACGCCGCCCAGCCCACGAAGCCCGAATAAAGGCGGATCAGGCAAGGCCAACGAAGCCGAGAAAGCGAAAGGCAAGTAAGACTGGGTTTGGAATTCCCACCCCGGCCCGAATCCGGGCTTTCGTCTGCCCACCGCCGTCAAGGCGCGAGTGATTAGCGCGGCGCCGCGCTGCGCTCCACGAAGCCTCCGCTCCATTTGAGTTTCGTGCGCACGACCGAGAAGTGGGAATAGTGGGAGCGTTGCGCGAGCGGCAGGCGCAGGCTGGCGATGGAGATTTCCACCGGCGAACGCGCTCCCACCTTCAAGTTGCGCTGTCCATCCATGGCGACGAGCAGCCGGCAGTGGGGCGAGCGGTTGAACACCCGCAGCCGCACCGATTCGCGGAAAATGATCGAGCGATTGCTCAGGGTGTGCGGACAGATGGGCGTCATCG
>JBEENF010000160.1:0-8079 GCA_041192325.1 Verrucomicrobiota bacterium | reverse complement strand
CCTGGCCCGTCACCCGCCGCACCAGCTCCAGCGCACTGTACCGACGACCCTCCGCGTGAATGTTTTGGCGCAGCCAGCCAAGCAACCAGGCAAAATCGCCCCGCGCAAAATCCTCCTCCAGATCCGGTCGCAGGCCGAGGACGTGGTACCAGAGCTGCGCCGCGATCATGTTACCCAGGCAATAACTCGGAAAATATCCGAACGCGCCGCCACTCCAATGCACGTCCTGCAAGACGCCCTCGCGATCGTTCGCCGGCTCCAAGCCAATGAACTCGCGCGACGCCGCTTTCCACGCCGAGGGTAGATCCCGCGGGGCGAGTTCGCCGCAGAACAGCTTCTTCTCCAGTTCGAAGCGCAGCACGATGTGCAGGTTGTAGGTGACTTCATCCGCGTCGACGCGAATCAGGGTGGGCTCGACCGCATTCACGGCGAGGTACAGCTCATCGGAGTTGATTGCCGCGGTTTGCGTCGGAAAGAGTTCCCGCCAGCGCGGCTCAAAGTAGCGCCAGAATCCGCGACTGCGCGCCACTTGGTTTTCCCACAATCGGCTCTGCGATTCGTGCACGGCCATTCCCGCATTGATTCCCAGCGCGATCCCCAGGTGATCCGGCGCCAGGCCCTGCTCATACAAGCCATGTCCCGTCTCATGAATGGAACTGAACAGAGCGTCCAGCGGTTGGTCCGCGTTGAAACGCGTTGTCATCCGCACGTCATTGCCAGTACCCGAACAGAACGGATGCAGGGAAACATCGATCCGGCCGCGGTTGTAATCGAAACCGATTTTTTCCGTCACCTGACGCAAAAAAGTGCGTTGGGCGTCGAGGGGAAACCCCCGTAGTCGGGCCGCGACCGCCGCCGCTTGCTTCGCCACCGGCGAGCTGATGATTTTCCGGGCCAGCGGGATGAGCTCAGCCTTCAACTCGTCGAAGAGCCGCTCAACCTGGGCCGTCGTAAGGCCGGGGTCGTACTTGTCCAAAGCGTAATCATAAGGCGCCGCGCCATGGCCCAGGTAGGCGGCCTCGCGGCGCGCCAAGTCGAGGTTCTTCTCGAGGACCGGCCCGTAACTGGAAAAATCGTCCGCGGCTTTGGCGCGCGCCCACACGTGGAATCCGCGGCTGCTTTCCGTCGCGAGCTCCCGCACAAAATCCGCCGGCAACTTGGTAGCGCGATCATACTCCTTGCGCGCATGTGCGATGACCGTCCGTTCGTCCGGCCCGAGCTGAAATGCAGTTTCACTGCCCAACGCCGACGCGGGGCTGCTCTCCAGAAACACCAGCAACTCCCCTACCCGCGTCGAAATTGCGGCCGCGTGATATACTTCGGCGAGGACGGCGTGTTGCGCGCCCCGCTGCTCAGCCGCGCCTGGCGGCAAATTCACCTGCTCATCCCAGCCTAAAAGTTCGCCCACCGTGCCGAGCACGTGGGTTCGTTTCAGGAGCGTGGTCAGCTCCCTAAAGGCGTCGTAAATTGTCATGCCGGCGAGCTTGGCGCGACCAAGTCCGACGAGCGAGCGCGTTGTCTGGCGCAGAAATTCCGTGGCTGAACGTACTGCAGCCAAACTCGCGGGGACTTCGGGCGGAAAGACCCTGGCGACAATCGATCCGGCCGCGCGTGGTCGGATCACCGCGGCGATTGTGCCTTCCCGCCGATCACCCGGGAACGGTGAAAGCATCGACGGGGCAATTTGATTTGTGCCCGTGTCGCGGGAGCGCACGCTCCACAAGGTGCAATTTGTTCACCTCCGATGGCTATGGGTCGGATTGGCATTTCTGCTCCCGCTCGGATTCGCCGCTTATACGCAACATGCGTGGGAGGACTATTTCATTACCTTGCGCAGCAGCCGCAATCTCGTGGAGGGTCACGGCTTGGTGTTCAACCCGGGCGAGCGGGTTCATACCTTCACCTCGCCACTCGGCGTTCTCGTCCCCGCGCTGTGCACCGCGCTGGCCGGCCCGCAGCAGGAGGAACGCGCGTTGTGGTATTTTCGGGGATTCAGCGCGGCCTTGCTCGGCTTGTCCGCGCTGATTTTGTGGCGCCGGGCCGAAACGATCCGCTTGGGCGGGATCGGACGCTGCGTGCTTTTTGGGCTGCTGTTATTCGACCCGAAACTCACGGACTTCGCCACCAACGGCATGGAAACGGCGATCCTCGTTTTCTTCCTGCTGCTGCTCTGGACCGAACTCGAAGCGCCGCGGGGACCCCGCGCAGGTGCGCTCGGCATCGCTTTGGGCGGGTTGATGTGGACGCGTCCGGACGCCTTCGTGCTGGCGGGCGCGTTGATCGTTCCTCATTTGCTTTTCCGCCGCGATCGGGCGGATTCCAAGCCGGTATCCTGGGCTCCTCTTTGGAAAGGCGCAGTCGTTGGCGGCCTGATCTATGTGCCTTGGTTCGCTTGGGCGTGGTGGTATTACGGTTCGCCAATCCCGAACACCATCCTGGCCAAGGCGGCGTCGGGCCCGGCGTTTCACCTCCGGGATCTTCTCCTCGCACCGTGGCGGGTTCTCACGGGTGAGCGCTTGGGCGGTGATCTTTTTATGCCCGCATACGCCGTCTTCGGGGGATGGCCGCGCGAGCTTCATGTTTTTGCGCGGGTTATGACCCTGGTCGCCACGTTTGCCTGGCTGGCGCCGAAACTCCCTGCCGCTGGCCGGCGGGCTTCATTCGCGTTGTGGTTGGGGACGTTTTATCTCTGCAGCATCACGCTCTTTCCCTGGTATGTGCCGCCATGGACGGTACTCGCCGCCCTTGCCATCGGTTTTGTGTTCGATGCCGTTTACTCCAGCGCAATGGCCCTAAAGAGACCGCCGGTCCGCGGCGCGCTCCGCATCGCCGGCGTGTTAACCGTGCTCACCGCGGCGGGATCATACGTTGCCGTGGCGTGGCAGATGCGCGTGCATCAACGCGTCGTCGAAACCGGGGTTCGGCGCAGCATCGGAGAATGGCTGGCCCGCCACGCGGCGCCCCACGACACGGTCTTCCTCGAACCGCTGGGCTACATTGGTTACTACTCCCAATTGCACATGTATGATTTCCCGGGGCTTAGTTCCCCGGCCGTGGTGCAGGCTGTCAAGGGAGGCGCGCGCACTTACACGGAAGTCATCGCCCGCCTCAAACCCCGTTGGATCATTCTCCGACCATACGAGATGATCCGCGACGAATTCGTCGATCGCCCCGTTTTGCGCGATTACTCTCTCGTGCAATCATGGTCGGGGCGCGAAGAGCTCGACACCATTCGATACCTTCCCGGCCGGCGCTGGAGTGAATTCGAATCCCAATACTCGCTTTTCCTGCGCAAGTAGACCGGAAGTAGCTCCACCCGGCGGTAAGCGCTCGTGCGAAAAAAGCTGCAGCGGACGGGGGGGCGTCACCCGTCAAACCTTGGCGCTGTTATCGCACTTGAAATGAACCTGCGAACGGCGCAGCCCATGCGCGCGCAGCGCCGAGGTCTGGGCGGGGTCCCGCCGTTGAATCAAGAAGCGTCTTTGTTCCTCGGCCTCCTCGGCCGACGCCAAAGCGGCGACGAAGAGCCCCAATTCGGCGCGCGGCTGAAGCCGGCTCAGCGGAAAACGCGTGTGCACGGCCAGCCAGGCGAGGGTCGAGCGGAAAGGATCGGTGGGAGACGCGTTCATGATTTGGACTCGGGCGGTAGCACGAGGCGCACTCTCATCCGCGTCAACCGCGCAAGCAACCGTTGCTCGTCGCGAATCGGCCACCAGTCGTAGAGATAGATTTCGAGCGGCCGCCACATTGCCACCCAGCCGATGATCGTAAGCCCCTCGCGCACAACGCCCGCCGCCGCGCCCGTTCCCAGATGGGCCGCAAACCCGGCCAGAAACAAACAGCCCCCGAGAAACAGCAATCCGATCGCCAGGCTGATGCGGCCGCGGCGCATCAACTGCTGCAATTCGTGCTGCTTGATTTGCGCGCGCGCGGCAAAATAGTGCCGCACCGCCTCCTCCACTCCCGCCAGACGCTCGGGAGGCGGCGGAGTTGCCAGGTGCAAGGTGAGTTCCAACTCGTGATCCCGCGGATGCTCGCGCGCCCAGCTAACGATGAACTCCTCGGCATCGTTGTCCAGGTCGCGATCCATGAACGGCGACGGGTCCAGCGAATTGAAAAGCTGCGCTAGCTCGCGCAGCCGCATCTGAATTCGCGCGGTGGCCTTGGCGCGGGCGGTCATTTGGCCTCGAACGCGGCCGACCACGCCGCTTCCTGGAACCCCGCCAAGGCGACCCCATCGCCCACGAGGAGGGGTCGCTTAATCAGGCTGCCGTTGTTCGCGAGCGCCTCCAAAACGGCGGCGTCGGAAAGCGCTGGAATCCGTTCGCCCCATTTCCCCGCGCGATACTCCCGGCCGGAAGTATTACACAGCCGGCTGACCTGCCCCCCCGTGCCCGCGAGCGCTTTCCGCAGTTCCGCGACGGAGGGCGGCGTCTCGCGAATCGCGCGCTCTTCGAAGGCAATTGCCCGGTCCCGCAGCCATTTCACGGCGCGACGGCAGGTGTCGCAAGTGGACAGGGTGTAGAGTTTAGGAACCGACATGGCCGAAGTGATTGGGCCGGGAGGTGATTTGAAGCAACGCCATCTTCGTGTCCCCACGCAGGCTCTGGGGCGGAATGCACGGCTATCGCACCCAACTGGGATCCTGAATCACAAACTGCCAGCGTTCCCGATACACCCCAAGCTCGGCGAAAAATTTGATCGGGGCGCCGGCCGCGTAGTTCGCGCGAAGCTTGGCGCGCAACGCCTCGTCGTAGCTCCACACGTCGTAGGTGTCGCCCAGGAATTCGACCGCGAGGCGGTTCCCCGGCGCAACCCGCCCTTCGACGCGGAAGAGCTTTCCCTTGTAATCATTGGCGCGGATATTGCCGTCCGGCGGTAGTTGGGCTGGCGTCAGGGCGAGCTTATCCACGTCCATTCTCGCGTAATCAATCCGGGTCGACACCGCCGGGCCCGGTTGTTCGACCGAGGCGTTTCGCAGGGCGAGATAACGATCGGTGCGCCCGTCGGGCACTGTGATGAATTTGGCGAAAACGGGAAAATGATCGGAAAACCCGCTGCCGGCCGGCCCGTCGAAGGACCAGCGCACCGGCAGTCCCTTCGCATCGGCGTTGAGGCCCGTGAATTTCCCCACCGCGAATGAATTGTCGACGTATTGCACCCCGCGAAAATCATAGAGCCCCCGGGTAATGATGAGGTGCATCAACGTGCCCCATTCACCGCGAAACGTATCGCTGCCGCGCTGCACGAGCGGTAATTCGTACCAAAGATTATAGAGCGGCCGCTGGCCGCGCACCGCGAGTTCGTTGCCCTGGGAACCGAGCACGTCATTCAGCCCGGTCTGTTTCATCGCCGGATAACGCTGCTTCTGGTTGTATTGGGAATTCAGGTCCCCACCGATGATGATATCGGCATTGGGTTCCTCACGGAGAATCTCGTCGACGCGCTGCCGCAGCGTGCGCGCATTGGCCATGCGGGTTTTCTCCGTCGCCGGATCGCTGGCGCCGGACTTCCAATGGTTCGAAAACAGAAACAACGGCGCGCCATCCACCTCGACCTGAACTTCGAGAATCGCACGCGCATCAAGGGTCGGATGAGAACGCGAACTGCGGACCGGGAACCGCGTGAAGACGGCACACTTGTGTTCCAGCTTCCGGGCCGTTCCGGCCGCGGTAGCGTTCTCCGCCACGACCACATGGTAACCCGTGATCCCCACCTCGGAAAGCGCCTTCAACAAAAGGGCCTCCGCCGGCAGGTCGCCGACCCGCCGGTCGAATTTTACCCCGAGCATCATTTCCAACGTGACGCCTTGGTATTCCGCGAGGAATGCCGCGTAGTCCAAGGGCGATTCGGCCGGTGTAAAATCGACTTCAAGTTCGCTCAACAGCAAGACGTCCGGGCCCCGTCCGCCCTCAAACCGCGCCACCACCCGGGCGATGTTTTGCAATTTGGTGAGCGCGTGCGCCCGCGAATAGCGGGCTGGCTGGTAATCCTCAAAGGCGGTGTTTCCGTCGAGATCGACCAGATTCTCCACATTGTAAGCCACGACCATGAAAGGTCGCGCTACACACGCAGCCACGCACGTCAGCGCGCAAAGAAAAAAGCGGAGGACACTCATTTCCGGATCGTGGCGGCCCGTCGCGCGGGAGGCAACTGCGGGGCGGCCCCCGCGGGCGTTTCGTGATGAAGACGCGTGCGACGGCTCCCCGGCCCATTGACGGGCCACAAAGCACTACCCCATGATGGATTCGATGATGTCGCTTCTCGAAGTCGCAAATCTCCGGGTTGAACGTGGTCGCACCGCGATTTTGCGGGACGTGAGCTGGCGCGTGGCGCGAGGTGAACATTGGGTCATCTTGGGGGCCAATGGGTCCGGCAAGACCTCGCTGCTCAAAGCGCTGACGGGGTATCTTCCCCCCACGGCCGGGGAAATCGTTTTGCTCGGGCGGCGCTATGGCGAGGCCGACTGGCGGGATCTGCGCCTCCATATTGGCGTGGTGACCAGCGCGTTTACGGCGGCCATTCCCTTGGGGGAAACTGCGCTGGACACCGTGATCAGTGGAAAATTTGCGCAACTGGATTTGTGGCAGGCCGGCACCGCGGCCGATCGACGCGCGGCCGCCCGCCTGCTCCGCTCCATGGATCTCGCTTACCTCGCGGAGCGGGAATGGGCCTATCTCTCGCAAGGCGAGCGACAGCGCGTCCTCATCGCGCGGGCACTGATGGGGCGTCCCCGGCTGCTGATACTGGACGAACCGTGCGCGGGGCTCGACCCGGTGGCGCGCGATAAGTTTCTCACCTTCGTAAATCGCCTTGGGCGCAAACGCTCCGGCGCGCCGGCGCTCGTGCTGGTGACGCATCACGTGGAAGAGATCACGCCCGTGTTCACCCATGCGTTACTGTTGCGCCAGGGCCGGACGTTGAAAGCGGGCAAGCGAAGCGAGGTGCTCTCGTCCGCCAACCTCTCGGCCACTTTTGGCGCGCGTTTAAGACTGATGCGCGCGGGCAATCGCTGGCGGCTCGGGTCCCCGCGCTCGTGAATCCGCTCGCGGATTCCATCGAGACACTGGGCCTGGCGAATCCCTGGACCTATCTGGGTCTTTTTCTCGCCACGTCGCTCGTCCTCATCTGGCGGCTGGAGGCCATGCTGAAGCATGGCTTGGAAGGCACTGCGCTCGGCACCCTGGTGATGCCTTACTGCTCGGGGCTGGGAAACTTGCTCTTCGTCGGCATCGTGGCGGCGCGCCACGGACCCCCGCAGGATGTGCTGACGAACTGCGTGGTGAATAATGTCACCAACCTCACGTTGCTTCTCGGCCTGCCCGCGATTATCTCCGGGTTGACGCTCGTCGCGCCCAAACGATCAGACCGCGCGACCGGGAAGAAAAAAAACGCGGGCGACGACACGGCGCGGCAGCTCACGCGGCTTTCGCTGCTCCTCACGCTCGCCGCCGTATTATTTTTCACGGGTGTCACCTGGTCGCTCGGCGCCGACGGCAAACTCGACGCGCACGATGGGCTGGCGCTGATCGCGCTCTTCCTTTTCTGGCAGTGTTTTCAGGTCTTCGACGTTTTGAAAAGCAATGTGCGCCAGCGCCGCTCGTTCGGCCCGCTCTTCTACCTCGACCTGTTCGTCGTCCTGCTGGGGGCGTACGCATTGTACGTCAGCATCGACTGGCTGGTAACCTGGATGTCTGCGCAGAAAGGGGATTTCATCAATGCGGCCCATCTGGGTTGGATGACGGGCTGGCTGATGGTGCTGCCGAACGCGCTGCTCGCATTTTTTTACGCCGCCCGGCAGCGCGCGGACATCGTCTACGCTTCGCAAATTGGCGACGGTCACATTTGCATTCCCCTGTGCCTGGGCGTGACGGCGGTCGTGCAACCCGTGGCGACGACGAAGGCGTTTGAGCATGGTCTCGCCATTTTGGTCGCCGCGGCGTGCGCACATCTCATTTGCCTGCTTTTCATGAACGGCCTGCCGCGCTGGATGGGCTGGCTGCTCCTGGCGGCATACGGATGGTTTGTCGCAGCAGGGCTGCTGTCCTAGCGGGTGGGCGCAGCCCGGGTCTCCGCGCT
>JBEENF010000159.1:0-8115 GCA_041192325.1 Verrucomicrobiota bacterium | reverse complement strand
TTCGAACTGACCTACATGGCGCTGGCGCCGCGGTTGCAGATCATCGCGCCGTGGAAGCTCGATAACTTCCGCGAGACGTTTCCCGGCCGCGCGGAAATGATCTCATATTGCGAAAAGCACAAGATTCCGGTCGAGGCTTCGCTGAAGAAGCCGTATTCGATGGATCGCAACCTGCTCCACATTTCCTACGAAGCGGGGATTCTGGAAGACCCGTGGTTCGATCCCACCACGAAGGAAAACAAGGCCATGTTTAAACTTTCGGTGTCGCCTGAGGACGCCCCCGACAAGGCTGAATATGTGGAACTCGATTTCGAACGGGGCAACTGCGTCGCGGTCAATGGTCGCAAGCTCAGCCCGGCCGGCGTGCTGAAAACGTTGAACAAGTTGGGCGGCAAACATGGCATCGGGCGCGTCGACTTGGTCGAAAATCGCTTTGTCGGCATGAAAAGCCGCGGCGTGTATGAAACGCCCGGCGGGACGATCCTGATGCAGGCCCACCGCCAGGTCGAATCGCTCACGATGGATCGCGAAGTGATGCATCTGCGCGATTCGCTCATTCCGAAATACGCCGAACTCGTTTATTACGGGTTCTGGTTCGCCCCGGAACGCGAGGCGTTGCAGGCGCTGGTCGACGAAAGTCAGCGCTACGTGACGGGCACGGTGCGCCTCAAGCTCTACAAGGGCAACATCATCACCTGCGGTCGTAAGTCAAAGTACTCACTCTACGACATGAACATCGCCTCGATGGAAGGCGTGAAGAGCTGGTACAACCAAAGTGATTCCACCGGGTTCATCCGTCTGAACGGTCTGCGGCTCCGGGCCCGGAGCCTCGCGCAGGGCGGCGCGAAGGTCTGATCGCCCGCCACCTCCCGCGCAGGAGGGCACAAAAAAGCCCGACGGTAACGTCGGGCTTTTTTGGGGGATCGCGGTCCGGGGATTAGAAAAGTCCGTTGGCGATGACCCCCACGGCCGTGATCGGGCCGGTGTCGTCCAAACCGTCGAGCGCGCGATCCGCTTTCTTCATGATCGCCTGGGCGTCGCGCAACATGCTGTCGTCGCTGATCAATTTGCCGAGCGTACCCTCGCCCCGGCTGATCTTGTCCGACATCTGGCGGATGTTCGCGATCGAGACGCGAAGGTCGTCGCCCGCCTTTTGATCGAACACCAGCGCCCCGATGGCCCCTTGGCCTGCTTTGACCTGATCGATGATGGACTGGGCGTTCGCCACAAAGGTCTTCGCTTCCGCCGCGCTGGCCTTGATTTCGCCAATGGTTGCGACGAGCTCATCGTGCAGCTTGGGATCGTTGATGATGCGGCCCAGGGTACCGTTGCCCTTGTTCACTTTGTCCGTGATTTCCTGGAGGCTGGTCATCGTGTGGGAAATCTTTTCCTGATTCTCCGTCACCAGTCGGTCGACTTTTTGAATGATCCCGGGGTTGTTGGCGTCGCCCGACAGCGCGCTACCGAGGTTGCCAAGGGCGCTTTCCAGCTTCTGCCCCAGCTGTCCCATCTGATTCATGACGGAATTCAGGTCGGGTGTGGTCTGGGTGATAATTTCCGAGCCCTCGCGCAGTTCGGGGGCGTTGGCGGAGCCCAGTTCGACGCCGATGTAGTTCGTGCCGAGCAGGCCGGCCATGACGATGGTGGCGACCGCGTCTGCCTTGATGCGGTACTGTGATTCGATCCGCAGAACGGCTTCAGCACGGCGGCCGGCGAGCCGGGTTTTTTCCACCTGGCCAATCTTCACTCCTGCCATGCGGACTTCGTCGCCGTCCTTGAGCTCTTTGACGCTCTCGAAGCCCGCGACGATGACGTAGCCTTTGTCTTGAAAGACCTTGCCGCCGCTGAGGGTTTCAAACGTCACCCACACGAGGGCGAGGCCGAGAATGAAGAACAGCCCGACGCGGGCTGCTTGTTGGGTATTGTTCATGGTTCAGGTCTCCAGTTGCTTAAAACGGGGATTTTTCAAATCGATCTTTGGATTCAGGAATTCCTGGATTCGGGGATCCGCAGGCTGGCGAAGTTCCGCCACCGGGCCTAGGTGGATGAGTTTCCCGCTCATCAAAATGCCGACGCGGTCGGCGATGCCGAGCGCCAGGTCGCGGTCATGCGAAACAACGATGCTGGTGACGTGATACTCTTCCTTCAGCGTTGCGATGATTTCACTGATCGTCGCGCCCATCACCGGGTCCAGCTCGCTGGTGGGCTCGTCGTACAGCATCAACTGTGGCTCCATGACCAGCGAGCGGGCGATCGCGACGCGTTTCTTCATGCCGCCGGAGAGCTCCGAGGGGAATTTTTTCGCCGCAGTTTCGAGCGAGAGAATCTGCAGCGCGCGCATCACCTTCTCGCGAATGCCGGCTTCGTTGGTAATGCGATGCTCGCGAGGGTAGAGGGCCAGGTTGTCGTAGACGGAAAGGGAGTTAAAGAGGGCGCCGGCTTGAAAGACCAGGGCCATGCGGACCTGTGCCCGGTTTTCCGCGGAGGCGGCATCGCGGCCGTCGACCAGCACCCGGCCGGACGTCGGCAACTCGAGCCCGACGATGTGCTTCAGCAAGACGCTCTTGCCGGAGCCGCTGGGCCCCATGAGCACAAAAATTTCGCCGGGCTCGACGTTGAAGGAAACGTGTTTGAGCACTTCCACCGCGCCGAAACTCTTCGACAGGTCTTCGATGGATACGGCAACGGCGGCCGTTTGGGCCGCAGTAACGGGGGTGGGCGTGGCAGTGTTGACGGGAGTCGTCATGGTCACATCAGGGCTCTCGTGACGAAATAATCGAGCACGAGAATGAGAATCAGGGAAACGACAACGGCCCGGGTCACTGCGGCGCCGATCTCCCGGGGACCGCCCCGGGTGTTAAGCCCGATGTTGCAGCAGACCAGGACGACCGCGAAGCCGAATATCTCCGCCTTGATGAGGCCGTTCATCACGTCGTGGAACGTCATGAAACGGCGCAAGGCCGAGAAGTAGGCCGGAGGATCGATCGCAATGAGATCGGTGTATTTGGAAACAATCGCGCCGCCGAACCAGCCGACGAGATCCGCAATGATCGCGAGCACCGGGACCATGACCAGTGTCGCGGCGAGACGGGGCATCACGAGCATGCGCGCCGGCGGGATGTTCATCGTCTCGAGCGCGTCGATCTCCTGATAGACCTTCATCGAGGCGAGTTCTGCGGTCATCGCTGAGCCGACGCGCCCAGCCAGCAGAATCGCCACCATCACCGGTCCCAATTCCCGCGCCATGGAAAGTCCAACCAAGGTGCCGATGAACTGTTTGGCCCCAAAATTTTCCATCGAGTAGCCTGCCTGCAGGGCCAGCACGCTGCCGATGAAGAAGCTCAGGATCGCGACAATCGGCAGCGTCGTGTAGCCGATCAGGTAGCATTGTTCGACGAACCGGCCGAATTGACGCGGCAGCGTCGGGAGATAAGAGGCCGCGCGCACGAGCAGGATGAGCGTGCTGCCGATCTCCCCGAAAATTCGAATAAGTGATTTCATGTCAGCGAGACGCCGGCAAATTGGTAGCGGAGTTTGGGCGAAAATCTAACCAGAACGAGCGCCACCGGGAGCCGTCATGCTGAATGCCAAAGAGGCCGTTGCCGATCGCGATCCGCCGGTTCGCCCCGCGCGAGGCCACGCTCAAAAGCGGCCCGAGATGAAATTCCGAACGGGTTTCCCGCCGGTTTTCCTCCCACGTGATCGCATTCCAAAACGCGTTGGCACGCACCTCTCCGGAGGCGGCCTCGGAATATCGCAGGAGGGAGAAGAAAGGAGTCCACGCGTGCCGCACCTGCTCGTTGCCCGGAAAAAAAACCTCGAAGGGACTGAAAACCTGCCATTGTCGTGCGCCCGCGCCGTTATCCCACGTGCTATACAGCGGCCAGACATGGGTAAGGGTCGCCGCCGGCGCTTGCGGACGGTCAATCGCCCGTTGCGTTTCGGACCAGTAGGCGAAAAAAAGCACCTGGGTCCGGCGCCGTGCAACCTTGCCCTCGTTCCACCGACCTTGGCGGACCAAGGGCCATGCGAACCACTCTTTGTCGTAACCTTTCTTCAGCGAGTGGGTGTAAAACGGAGCCCAGCGGTTGAGCAGGCGGTTTTCACCGCGGCCCTGGACGAGGAACGGCCAGAAATATCGCGTTTCGTGATACGCCTCAGGGCCGGTGACATCGGTGTAACCAAAGAACGGCCACACGTAGGATTCGCTGCTGAACCCCGGCCCCGTGCTGCGCGCCCAGAAGGGCAGAGCGCCAATATCGCGACGCGGAACGGCGCCTGGGGGATCGTCCGGCTGGGGGTGTTTCGTGACGTTGTAGCCCAAGGGCCAGAGGTAGTACTCGGCGCGGGATACCCCGGGTCGATCGACGTAATTGAAAAGCGGCCATATGCCCCACCCGTGGGCGGCTCCACGTGTGACCCGTACGATCGGCCAGGGAGTCGATGTGGTGACGGCCCCTCGTTTCTCGTTCTCCACATAAAACGGGAAGAGCACCCAGGAAAGCCGCTCGAAACCCAGTTTGTTTTTAATCGTGCCCGCAATTGGAAAGAGGGCGCGATAGCTCAGGGCGGGATCTCCCGTGACCCGCGAAAACCAAAAAGGGAAGATCTCGAATTCTCCGCGCGGGTCGAAAATCGTCTGGGGGGCGGCCGCTTGCGCCCGCCGGCCCGTGCGGCGGATTATTTCGAAAACACTCCATTTGTAAGTGTTTTCGTCGACGGAGTAACTCAACAGCGGGTAAAGAAAATAGCCGGCCCGAAAATCGCCTGCCCGGTTGTGGCGCAGCACCCAAAAGGGGCGCAGCCCGGTCATCCCATCACCGTCCCTCCCGCGTTGTCCAAAAAGGAAGGGTCCGGCTCCACTCCACGAGCGCTGACTGCCATCCGCATCGAGCTGGCGCACCACCACCGGCCAGCTGTTCTGCTCGCGCGCGGGCACAGACGCGCGGGTCCCCAGCGCTGCGGCGATGAAGCCGAGAACCGAGAGAAACCGACAGAGAAATGGTTGGTGCTTGGAAATTGCGGTAAAAAGTTCGCGTCGAGGCGTGGCGGGATCGAAAGGAGACGGCTGGCACGAGCGTGAGGGGCAGAAAATCGCAGAAGGGCCCACCTGCGCAACGCTATCTTGGAAGGGTTGAACCTTCATTACGGGCCGTGGTTCCGCTTCATGCGGTTCAAGTCCGAGTCTGGCGTCGCCGGGCGGGATTTCCGTTCGAAGCCGTTGCACCCACGGTTTTCCCATTGAAGCAGGTGAGCGGGGTCGGTGTCATGGCGGTGCCCAATGATGAATGATTCTTTCCGCAGCCGCAAATGAGGCGAAGCAGCAATCACTTGCCTCCGCACCTGCGCGCGGTCGCTGCCGCGCCGATGTCAGGCTGTAATACGACCGATTTGCCATGCGCATAAGCGGTGGCGGCGCGCGCGGAATCGTCCTTTCCGTCCCCCGCGGGGACGCGGTGCGGCCGGCCACCGATGGCATGAGGCAGCGGGTTTTTTCCAGTTTGGGCGAACGCGTGGCCGGCGCTCGTTTTCTCGACCTGTTTGCCGGGAGCGGCGCCTATGGCTTGGAGGCGCTTAGTCGCGGCGCCGCGGGGGGAATTTTTATCGAGCGAAACGCGAAGGCCATCGCCTGTGTGCAGCAGAACATCGCGTTGGTCTGCAAAAGCTTGAACCGCGATCGGAGTGATCTGGTGGTGCTCCAGGGAGACGCGCGGGCCGTCCCGGTATCGGCCGCAGCCGCCCCGGATCTGGTCTTCATTGATCCGCCTTACGAGCTCATCCCGGAACTGGCTCCTGCTTTGTTCACGCGTTTAGGGGAGGTCCTGCTGTCCAAACCGGATGCTCTGGTGGTCTTTGAAATGCCCGGCGAGCTTGATCTCGCGCCACCCGGATGGACGCTGATCAAGCGACTCGGCAAGGGGGCTCGCCAGCCGACGGTGGCTTTTTTTCAGCGCTCCCTGGCCGGTGACTGCTGAGGGTCTGGCGCGAGGGGCGGCGATGGCGTTTCGCTTGAATCACATCAAGCCCGCTCTGGTCCGAATGATGGCGAGCGCCGCCACCACTGCGGTTTCGGTGCGAAGCACCCGGACGCCCAAGTGTGCGAATTTAAATTCGTGCGCGCGCAACAGCGCGCGTTCGCCGGCCGACCATCCCCGTTCCGCGCCGATGGCCAGAGTCACGGCCTGAGTTCCGGTCGCGGCGCACTGGCCCAACTGTTGCGGCGACTCGTAATTGTCGAGCGCCCACCGCACTCCGCCCGCTGGCAAGGTTTCAATTGCCGCCGCCAGCGAGTGTCCATGGCTGACCTCCGGGAGTAACGTGCAGGCGGCTTGCTCCGCGCCTTGAATGACGTGGCGGCGCCACTCGCCGGATGACCAAAGGGAGCTTTGCGCGTAGCTGGCGGGCGCTTTCTCGGTGCGCACGAAGTGCAATGCCGCACTGCCCAGAGTGGTCGCGTCCCGCAGCACATCGCGCGCCGTTTGTGGACGGGGCAGTCCAATGATCAGCGTGATGGCTTCCGCTGGCGGCGGTGCTGCCGTCCAATCGAACTCGAGCATCAAATGATCCCCCGTGATAGCCCGCAACGTGGCGTGGCCCCGGGGCCCATTGATCACGCCCGCTTCGAACCGGTCTCCAAGCTGACGCCGGAGCACTTCGAGGAGGTGAATCGCCCGCCGGTCGCGGCGCGGAAGGGGAACACCAATTTCTGCCGGCTCGAAAAGGATCAGGTTCAATAGACGGACTCTGATTGGGCCCTGCGTCGGACCGAGGCAACCCTGCAATCGCTCGCGGCGCCGTCATCCGCATTCGGGTTTGCGCGAGCGGGCCGGGAGGGTAATGGAGAGAGCGATGACTTCGAATTCTGCAACTGCGACCCCGGTTCGGGCGATCTTCCGGCGGGCGAGTGCGCGCGAGATCGCCATCCTGTTGTTCGTGGCGTGGCTGGTTCCCTTTGCGGTCCATCTCGCGCCCTGGTCAGGGGAGAAGCCGCTGGGAGCCTCTTTGCTGCCCATGTTCTGGACCGCTTTTGTCGCAGGCTACTTCTTCGGGTTGCGGACCGCGGTGCTCGTCGCGCTTTTTGCGCCAGCGCTCAACTTATTGATCACGGGTTTGCCGGCTTTGACGTTTCTCAGCACGCTCGCGCTGGAGCTGATGGTTTTCTCCCTCGCCACCACGTGGGCGGTGCGTCGGATGCCGCGATTGGTGTTGATTGCACCCCTGGGTTACACCGTGGCGAGGCTGATCGTTTGCGGACTCCGAGCGGCGACGGACCCGGCCAACGCGCGGGCGTATGCGGACGGCTTTGGACATTCGCTGGCGGGCGGCGCGGTGGGATTGGTGCTGCTCTTCGCCCTCAACGCGGCGCTGGCGTGGTTTTACCCCAAAGAGCGTTTGCCCGCTTGAGAAACGTCCGCCTCGGCCGATGACTCCGCTTTTGTTCAAGACGATTACCGAGCGGCTTGCGGCGTGGACGTTCCCGGCAGGCATCGAGGGGGTGGTGGGGATCGCGCGCGGCGGAATCGTGCCCGCCGCGTTGGTGGCGCAGCGCCTGCGATTGGAGTTGAAGCTTATCTCGCTGAATTACCGCGATGATGCGAACGAGCCGCGCTTTCCGGTCCCGCGGTTGCTCGCGGCCGCGCCGGACCTCGGCGACTGGCGGCGCGTTCTCCTGGTCGACGACGTGTATGTCAGCGGCAAGAGCTGGCACGCCGCCCGCGCGTTGTTGCCCGCCTCGATTGAAGTGCTGCCGTTCGTTTTCAAGGGCAAGGTCGACTTTGCGCTGATCCGCGACATCGACGGGTGCGTTGCCTGGCCTTGGCGCACGGGATAACTGCAAGCCGGATCAGCCAACGCTGCTCGGCGGGTCCTTGGACTTGGGGAGCACGGACCCACGGGACTGCCGGCAGGGCGCCGCGTTCTGACGTGCGGGCTTGACCAGCAGCCGACAACGGCGAAACTGCGTTCCTGCGGCTCGCGGGCGTAGTTTAGTGGTAAAACTCCAGTTTTCCAAACTGGTCTCGGGGGTTCGATTCCCCCCGCCCGCTCCAATGGGAGTGCCGCTGCAGTCCGACTGGCCACTCACGCGGATTGAATTCGAGCGAGCGATGGCGCGGC
>JBEENF010000158.1:0-8119 GCA_041192325.1 Verrucomicrobiota bacterium | reverse complement strand
CGACTTCCGGCAAGGAAGGAAGCCGCGTCGCGACGATGCCCTCATGGGTGGGATCCCCTGTGCCAAAGTAAGCGAGGAAAACTTTTTCGCCTCGCGCGTTTTCATCGAGCCAGTGCTTCACCCCGGTCAGATCCTGCCCCCAGTCCAACGAGCTATCCACCAAATGGCGCCATCCATTAACGGGCCCGCCGATCAGTGCGTTGAAATAGGAGAGATAATGAGGCCGAATGACGCTGGCCTCACCGACGTGCCACAACGTCAACCCGAGCAGGCAGCCCGCGCGCAGCGGCCGGCGAAAATCAAGCCATTTGCCAAGCCAGCCGGCCGCGATGAAGATGACTGGATAGATGGGCAGGATGTGCCGATGTCCGATATTCAGGTGGCTGGTGAGCGACGTCACCCCATAGACGACAAACAGGACCGCGAGTGGCGTGAGCGGGCGCAGGCGGGAGAGCACGGCGGCGGCGCCCGCGGCGACCCGTCGGCGAACAGCGGTTGCGCCGGCAAGAAATAATCCGCCAAGCGTGATCAGCAGCAAGGGCAGCGTGGTCTTGATCAGGAACGCCCACGGGAAGAACAGCATCCAGCCGGTGAGGCTGTACTCGCCGCTCATGAATGCGCCGCGGGCGCGCGAAAATTGGAGCACAAAGCCAAGCCCGTACAACCACGCCTCAGGCAATGCGTGCCAGTGGCGCAGCCACCAGATCATTTTCCCGGGGAAGCCGATTCCTGTCAGCACCCACCCCCAGCCGTGATTGAAAGTGGCTCCTTCGCTCAAGGCCGGCGCGAACGCGCTAAAGCGAAAACCATAGCAGAGCCAGATGATGGCCCACGCCGTCACCGCGTGCACGGCGGCCGAGCGGGCGAGCCGAAGCGCCGTGGATCGCCACCCCCGCCGCATTCGTTGACCCATCGCCCATCCGACGGCCGTGAGCGCCAACATGGGGAGGAGCAGGACCGCGGAGAACTTTGCGACCAGCGCGAGCCCCAGTGTGATCGCGCTGATTGCCGCCCAAACCGGGCCGGGATTTTGCAGGTGCCGCCACCACGCCCCGGCCGCCGCAACGAAGAAGAACGTCATGACCACGTCCGAAGTTGCGAGCGCGCCATGGGCGAGAAATGCCGGACAAAATACGAACAGCACGAGCGAGAGAAATCCTCCCCGCCACCCGAAGAGTGCGCGCGACCAAAAAAACACCAGCAAGGCCGTCGCCGCGCTGACGAGTGCGATCATCCCGCGGCCCAAAAACATCCATTGTTCGACCAAAATGGGTTGTTGATAAAAGAAGGTGTGGCCGTAGTTCCAAACGTCGGCCGTGCGCCAGGTCTCAAGCGCAACCGGCGGCAGCGGAACGCCACTCCAGAGCATTGGCAGGGCGGCAAGTCGTTGGGGCAGATTCCCATTCTCCGGCTGGAGTCGAAAATCGCCGCGCGTGTTGTAGGCGTGGCCAGCCGTGAAATGCGCGATCTCGTCGGAGGTCATGCTCTTCTGCGTCGTGGCGGTTACCGCAAGTACCGCGTGCAAAAGCGCGAGCAGCACCGCCAGCGTAACGAGAAAGCTGCGACTGGGATTGAATGCAGGGCGATCCACCGGTTCGAGCATGCGCGATTGTGTGGCGGTGAACAACGCCGCGCTCAATGCCTCCCGCCGGTCGCCCTGCCGGGTGGTTGCCGGCTTGGGGCGCGCGGCGCGGGTTGAGTGGCAGCAGAGTTTTTGTGGCGCCGGGATCCGTCCAGCCGTCGCGCGACGCAAGCACCCCGGACCCGGCCGGCGATTCCGCTGGCAAGGGAATCCAACCTTGTCGTGGCAGCAGCCGGCTCGTCCATCACCGGAAATAACCGCAGTAATACGCGCCCCACGGTCCAAAACCGGTCACACCGACGTGGACGGTGGAGGGGGAGCTGGTCATCTGGCGGCGAGTTTTTTGGCCGGGGCCAAAGTGTCGAGAGCGAACTCGGAACGGGAACTGCGTTACAGCTGTGGGACTGGCGAATTATCCAGTCTGACGCGGTGGTCTCCTTTGCCTCCGCGCAGCAGCCCGCGGAACCCCCGGAACGGGACCGCTTCCGAAACCGGTGACGCATAGGCGGATGGGCACGAGCGGGTTTCTCAGGGGATCAACGAGGAAAGGTGGTCACCTTAACGCAACTTTGAAGTTGGCGCCCCGAACCTGAGCGCCTGCCAGTGAGGGGATTCCTGTCGCCGGTTGAAGTTGGACAAGCAGGCCGCGCGAAACAACGGTCGCCGACGCCGGAATGGACGCCGCAGAATATTCAAACATCGCCGCTCTTGAAAAGGAGCACTGGTATTATGCGGGCAAGCGGCGTTTTGTACGGAATTGGATCCTGCGGGTCCGGCCGCCCAAGCCGACGGATGTGCTGCTCGATTGCGGCGCCGGCACGGGACTCTTTGCAGAGGAAATGGCCTCCTTCTGCCGCGTTCAGGTGCTGGACGATCACGAAGAGGCGCTGCAAATCCTCCGCGCCCGTTTTAAGGCGGAGCAGATTCTGAGTCTGGTGGACGATCGCATGCCGCTGCCGGATCAATCGCTGCACTACGTGACGGCGCTCGATGTGCTCGAACACGTGCCGGACGACGCGGCGGTCGTGCGCGAATTTCACCGGCTCTTGAAACCGGGTGGTCTGGTCGTCGTAACCGTGCCGGCCGGCAGGGCGCTCTGGAGCGATTGGGATGTCGCGCTGCATCATTTCCGTCGTTACAATCGCGCGGAGCTGCGGGCGCTGTTTCCCGGCGAAAACTGGGACGTCGTGTACGTCAACTACACGAATGTCGTGGTCTATCCAGCGGTGTGGCTGGTGCGCCGCTGGCGCGCCTGGCGCGGAGCGGGCGGGCCAGGCGCAACCAAGCCGACCCGACGGACCGAAGATAAAATTCCAGTGGCGCCGCTGAATGCGCTTTTGCGCGCGCTGTTTGTCGGCATGGCCAGCTGGCGCGTGCCGTTTCCCTTCGGCGTCAGTCTCGTTCTGGTGGCGCGGCGCCGCGAATGATATCAAGGGCACAGTCGCGCCAGTCCGAGTTCGGCGCCGGCGGGATTGCGCAGCACGATGACGGTGTCGGTCACGCTGAACGGCCATTTTTTACCGTCGAAGTGCAGCGCCACGCTTGAGGGTCCGGTGAGGGCAAAAGGCAGGTGGCGGGGTGCGACGGGCCCGCGGGGATCGCCTTGGGCCGTGATGGGGGTGACTTCGATTCGCACGGCGTCCTCCCGCAGTGTCATTGCCGGCGCCTGATTGCCACGCGAAATGATTTCAATGCTCGCGATGGTCTGATCCGCCGGCAGCAGCAGGGGTAGCACGAGCCGGGTGTTTTCGCGATCGGGAAGGGCGGAGACCGACGATGCGGCCGGCCGGGTGGACACCTCGCCCGTGAAATAGGCCGCCAGGCGGCGGCCCTGACGCACGCGGAATTCAAATCCGTCGATTGAGAATGCGGGGGTGAAAACGCGTTCGATATAATCGTACAGCAGTCCGGCAGGAGCGAGGTTGCGATCGCGGAGGAATTGCAAATGCCCGGTGTCGACGATGACGGCGGCGCGGGGGTGCTGTTCCAACTGGTCGATAATCGCCTGCTGCTGTGAGCGGTCGAGGAGCGAAAACCAGTGGGTGACATTCGCCAGCGTCGGCGTGGGGAGCCCCGTCCATAGGTTGAAACTGAACATCCCCGGGAGCGAAAACAGCACATCGCTGTGGGCGAGCGCGTTGAACGCCAGCACTTGATAGCGGGCGGTCGACTCATCGGGCAGACAAATGGATTCGGCGCCCGGCAGCGCCAGCGTGCGGCCGTCGAAATATTGCCGCCCGACGTTGGCGAGTTGCAGGCCAACATAGCCGGCAAACGCGAGGGCGGCGAGACGCGGCACGGCGGCGAAGCGGTCCAGCCGGCCGGACCGTTTCGCCCAGCGCTGATACAAGTATCCCATTGCTTCCCACCCACCGATCGCCGCGAGCGGGATGACTAGAAATGTGCCCCACGCGAGCTGGCTGCCCGGCACGGGATAGGGATGCAGAAACTGACCGACCGCGAGCAGGGTAATCCAACTGCGGCCAGCGGCGGCGCCGGCCGTCGGCGCGGCCATGGGCCAGGCAAAAAACCACAGGCACGCCGGCGCGTAGGAAAACACGGGGTTGGCCGGACTGGCGGAGGGAAATCTAAGGATGAACGCACAAAGCCCCAGCGCGGCGAGCACCCGCAGGATCGCAACCAGCAGGTCGGTTTGGCCGGACTTGCCCTGGTTTCGCCACCAGCACGCGAGGCAGAAGAGCAAGCCCGATCCGATCGCGAGGCCAACTGCGCCGGACCACCATTTGAAGGCCAGGCTGAACGCAATGGGGTGACGTAACGGTCCGAGCAATACGCCCTGCAGGAGGTCGGAGAACGTGGTCCCGCGAGCCAGGACCAAACCAAAGATGGCTGTCATCACCCCGGCGGCGGCGGCGAGTACAATCCGTATCTCCCGGGAGCTTAAGCAGGGCGTCCGGGCGACGGCAGCCGCTCCGGCGACCATGACGGCCGAAAGCGAATAAATGATGGCATACGTTTGCACCCACGGGCTGTGCAGCAGGGCCCGCATCAGCGCCCAGGGGAGAACCGCGAAGCCCGCCATCACGACCAGGGGCGACCAGCGCTGCGCGAACGGACTGCGATGGTGGAGGAGCAAGAATGCGCCGGTCGAAATTGTGGCGAAAACGCCCACATTGATTTTGGTCAGGAGCAGGGCGGCCGTGCCCACGCCGGCAAGAAGCGACCACGCCACCCGGCGGTCGCTGGCGAGCCACTGGGCACCGAGCGCTGCGAGCACCGCGGTCATCAGTACAATCAGCCCGCCGGGATGCGACGGCTCGTTTACCATGACCCAAAGACAAACCCCCGCGGCGGCCAGCACCGCGGCGACCAGCGCGTAGCTGCGGGTGCCCCGCCAGGCAATCATGCTGGAAAACAGCGCCGCGCCGCTCCAGGCCCCAATCGTGATGATCCGGCCGGTAACATGAGTCACGGGCACGCCGATCAGGTGAAGAAGATGATAGAAGGTGTAAGGCAGGGGACCATATTGCGAATACACCTCCGTGTAGAGACGACCGTGCGTCGCGAAATTGCGCAGCGAAAGCAGCACATACCCTTCATCATCGTAGGGCATGAAGCGGCTGAACATCATCAGGGTCGCCGCCACGACGAGTGCCGCGGCGAAAACGGCGAGCGCCGTGAAGGGCGCGACGCGGCGCCAGGGCGAAGCAGCGCGCGGATCAGCCACGAGTTTCTTTTTTGACGGAGCGCGGCTTCACCACATAGAGCGGCCGCCTTTTAACTTCGTCGTAGGTGCGTCCCATGTATTCGCCCAGCACCCCAATGCCGATCAGTTGCACGCCGCCGAGAAACAGCACGAGCGTGATGATGGTCGTGAAGCCGGTGAACGCAATTTCCACTCCGAGCAGCCGGCGCACGATAAAGAAAAGCCCGATCGCGAACCCCATGAAGGCCGTGAACATTCCAGCGTAGGTCACCATGCGCAATGGCAGGTGGGAAAAACTAAACACCCCATCGAGCGCGTACCGGATCAAGCGGCGGAGCGTTTGCTGCGGCTTGCCGGCCGCCCGCTCCTGCCGGTCGTAGAGTACGTCCGCCGTTGGAAATCCAATCCACGCGCGCAAGCCGGGGAAAAAACGATGCCGCTCCGGAAGCGAGTGAAAGGCGTCGACCGCCGATTGACCGAGAAGTCCAAAGGTGCCCGTGTGCGGCTCGACCGGATAATCCGAGAGCTGGCCGAACACGCGGTGAAAGCCATCAAGCGCGATCCGGCGGAGTCCTGTCTCAGCGCGGGTGCGGCGTTTGGCGCGAACAATTTCCGCCCCTGCACGCCAGGCGTTGATTAAGTCCGGGATCACTTCCGGCGGATCCTGCAGATCAGCGTCCATCGTGACGATCGCATCGGCCCCGCGCGCCTCGGCGAGCCCCGCCGAGAGGGCCGCCTGGAAACCAAAATTGCGGGAAAGCTCAAGGAGTTCGAAGCGCGAATCCTGGGCGGCCACGGCGCGGATCAGAACCGCGGACGCGTCACGGCTGCCGTCGTCGACCAAGACGGCGCGCCAGACGCAGCCAGGTTGGGAATCAAACAGGGCGGTCAGGCGCGTGCAGAGTTCGGGTAGCACGAGCTCTTCGTTAAACACCGGAATGACGATCGCGATCGCCGGGGCGGGATTAAGCATGGACGCGACAGAGAATGGAAAATCGCGGCGCGAGTGCGAGCACAAGCATGTGTCCTGGCATCGCATCGCGCGGTGAGGGTTGTCGGAGCAATGCGGTGGGGCAGGAGCCTGCCAGGGAAGATGGGGTCAAATCAGCGTGCGTGGCAGCCCGGGGAACCACGGCAGTAGACAAGAGGGTTGCGGAGTGCGGGGTGCGCCTATGCGACGGGTGTTAACGAAGGAAACATGATCCTTTGCTCGTGGCTCCGGCTACGGGGGCGCCGGCGAATTTACGCCCAACAGAACCATGTCCTCATCCGACCAGATGTGACGCAGCGTGCCGGCGGGTTCACGAAAAAAGCTGCTGTGGGCGAGCAAACGTTCGTTCACTGAGCCCTGATTGAGCAGGATGAAACCGATGTTGGCCGCCAGGAGCCGGTTGGCGATGGCGGCCGGCGTAGATTGTTCGTCGAAGAGAAAATCCACTTCAGGGCTCCACAGTGGCAGGGTGTGTCCACCGCACCGGCTGAGCAACGCCGTTGGGCCGAGCGTGAGAATGCGTCGTTTTCCCGCCACTCGCACAATTTCCGGATAGATGGACCGCGCGTGATAATCGATGACACTGCGCCCGACGTTGAGCCACGCTTTTGGCGGCAAGCGATACACGTTTGCCGGCAGCGTCAGCGCTCGAAGCGCAGCATCGGTGGCAAGCAACGACAAGGCGATGGCCGCGCCCCCGAGGTAACGATGGGAGGGAACCCAACTGGCCGCGGCCGCGCCGCCGAGCACTGCCGCCAGGGCCAGCGCGGGCGTCAGCGCGCGCAACGAGTACGTGAACCCCGCGGCCGTGTAGGCAACCGACGCAGCCCAGATCGCGATGGTCGTCACGGCCACCAAGATCGAGGCGCGCGCCGCACGAAAATAAAGCGCGGCGCCGACACCTCCAAGGAGCAACGCCAGCGCACCGTTGGTGAGCAAAATCTGTCCGGCGCCGGGAGCCAGGTTTTGCCAGCCATACTCGGCCGTGTAACTTTGTTGCAGCCACTCGTGCACCCGGTTGACCGGAAAGAAATTGGCGACGGAAAGGCTGAAGACGGGATTGCCGGTCCGGATCCAGTTGCGGAAATACCAAGGGATGATCGCAATCGCCGCTGCCGTCGCAAAGAGGAGTACCCCTCGTCGCGGCAGGCGCCGGGCGAGACAAAGCCCGAGGCCAAGCCCTGAAAATAGGATGCCATACTCCCGTGCGAGCCCCGCGAGACCAGCAGCGAGGCCCGCGATCACGAAGGGCGCGCCGCTGGTCTCGGTCGCGTCGCGCGGCAGGTAGCGCAACATCGCCAGCACGGCGATCGCGATGAGCGCGCTTTCCTGACCCATCCCCGCCGACCAGAGGACAACGGGCGAAGCTGCGACGAGCGCGCACGCGAAGGCGGCGGCCCGCGTGGAAAAGTCGCGCTTGGCCAGCGCGTGCACGACCCCGAGCAGGGCGATGAACTGAAACACCACGACGGGTGCGGTGAGCGTCGGCCGGGTCGCTCCCGCCAGCAGATAGAGGGCGAAATAGAGCGATGAAACTGCCGGCGCAATACCATCGGGCCACGCGTAGATTTCGTAATCGGCGCCGGTGACGGGCGGATAAAAAGCCAGCGTGCCGTGATCGAACATCTGCTGGGCCAGAAAATTCCAGCGGAACGAGGTATCGACACCAAAGAGTGGTTGGGCGCCTGCCCGATAAGCTACCACGGCGAGCGCAGGCAGAAGGGGAAGCCAGAGGATCCCGTTTTCCCGCCACCGCTTGGTTGCAGGCTGCACCTGGGGCGCGCGGACCGCCTTGCGGGGCGGAATCCGACAGAGCCACGCGCAGATCGCAGTGAGCGCCGCCCACGAGCAACCGAGCGAAATGCGCCCCAGCCGAATG
>JBEENF010000157.1:0-8149 GCA_041192325.1 Verrucomicrobiota bacterium | reverse complement strand
GAATCCGATCAGCGACGTCACGGCCTTTCGCAACGGATGGCAGTTGGAGCATTTCCTGCAATCCACGCGGCTTGGCGTGGAGCGCACGATCAGGGAAGGCGGCGCACTGGATTTCATGTGCCATCCCGCGGTGCTTTCAAACAAGGATCCCGAGTTCCGTACGATCGATCTGATCGGCGATCTGGTGGCCAAAGCCGGGGAACGCGCGGGAATCGTCGATCTCGCGACCATCGCCCGCGAGGCGAAGGAGCGAAGCGTCTGAGGGCTTATTTTTTCCCCCGCTCCGGCGGCGAATTCGGCGCGATCGGGAGATTCGCCGCCCAGCGAATGCCATTCAGCAGCAACTGTTGGAACGCAGGGTTGGTGAAGTCCTCCGGATGCCCCAGCGGCGTGAAGAACGTTCGGCCTTTACCGGAGTGCTGAAGCGTCCACGCCACGGGTTCCGGCGGCTTCCCCTCGATCGTGCCAGTGAGAATGGGATGGGCAGCGGGATGGAGCGGCAGGACCTGGTTCAATTCCATTTTGGAATAAAAGGGGAGCGTGACACCGCGGAGAATCGGGTGCGCGGGGTCGGCGGCCGTGACCGCGGTGATGATTCCAATCGGATGGTGACCCGTATAATTGCCGCCAATTACCTCGGCTCCCCACTCGGGCCACGCGACGGAACCGTCCGCGGCAGTGAGGCCTTTGCGCAAAGCAAACGCGTGACTGGCCGTCGCCACCCCCACCACGGCTTTCCCCGCCTCCACGTGGCGCCGAATCAGCGCCATCTGGTCTTGCGGTGGCGCCCGGCGCCAGACGCTGACGAGCAGCACATCGGCATTGGCGAGTTCCTGGATGTGATCGAAGCGATGGCCGGGGTTCTTCATGGCTCCAGTGAGGATGGCCACCTCAAACTGTGCTTGGAGGAATTCGGCCGCGAAGCGGGGGAGCGTGCGTTCCGTTTCGTAAGACTGTCCTGCGACCAACATCACCAGCTTGGGACGGCGGGGATTCGCCGGCCGATCACTTCCCCAAGCGGGCAGCGCGACAAGATACAGGGCCGTCATCGCCGCGATGAGAGGAAGCAGTTTCATGCGAAGGTCACGAGCGGAGCGACAACATCATTTCGAGCCGCCGATTTCCAGCAGCACATCGTAGAGGAAGCGAGTGCCTTCACGAAGATTTTCGATCGAGAGCCGTTCGTCGTTGCCGTGGAGCAACAGTGATTCGGACTCGGTGAGCCGGAAGGGCGCGAATCCATAGCACGTCATTCCCAGCTCCATGAAGTAATGGCTGTCGGTAAAGCCCGTGCTGACGAGCGGGACCATGCGCGCACCGGGTTCACGACGTTCTCCCACTGCGGCGATCGCGCTGTAGAGTGCGGAGTCGCTCGACGATTCTGGCGGCGGCCAGCCGATTCCGAGGGGCTTGATGTCGACACCTTCCCCGGCAACCGCCTGCTTGAGCGCAACGAGGAACGCTTGCGGATCCTGGCCGGGAAGCAGCCGGACATCGAGTTCCGCGCGAGCGCTGGGTGGAATGACGTTGGTCTTGTTTGAGGCTTCGAGCACGGTGATGGAAATCGTGTTTCGCAGGAGGGCGTAGTGCCGGACATTTTTCGCGAGTTTTTCCCGCGCGACGGGGTCTTCGATGGCGCGGCGCACGTCCGCGTAGATCGGCTGCAGGTCCGGCGAGAGGGTCGGCGCGATTGCGCGGAAGAAGCGTTCCACGCTCGGCGTAACGGTGAGGGGCAGCGGATGCGTGCGGATTTTTTCGAGGGTCTGGATCAGACGATTGGGAGCGCTGTCCTCGCGTGGCATCGAGCCGTGACCCGGCGTCCCGCGCGTTGTGACCTCAAGCCAGAATGGTGCTTTTTCCGCGACGAGCACGCCTTGGTAAAGCGCTTTCCCCTTGCTATCGGCCGTGATGTGCCCGCCTTCGTTGAGCACGAACTCGGCGTTGAGGAGGGCATCGCGGTGATTCTTTGCCATCTCGCCGGCGCCGAGTACGCCGCCGATTTCCTCGTCGCAGGTCGCCAAGAGCAGAATGTCGCGGTCGAGGAGGATGCTTTGCCGCTTGAGTACGAGCGCGGCCATGATTTGCGCAATGCCGAGGCCCTTCGTGTCGAGTGCGCCTCGGCCCCAGATGTATCCATCCTTCACGACGCCCCCGAAGGGATCGACCGTCCAGAAAGTTCGCGCGGCCGGGACGACGTCCATGTGATGCAAGAGAATCAGCGGCCGTTTACGCCCGTTGCCGGGGATGCGCGTAAGGATGTTCGCCTTGCCGGGCGCCGGTTCCCAGACGGTGACGGGCAATCCTTCGCGCTCGAAAATGCCGCGCAGGAACTCCGCCGCCGCCTTTTCATTGCCGGGTGGGTTGGAGGTGTTGACGCGGAGATAATCGGAGAGCAGCTGCGTCGCCTCCTCGCCGACCTTCGTCCAGTCCGTCGCCGGCGGACGCGAATAGGAGCGCGGCCGCGTAAAGCAGAGATTGGGAAAGGCGAGTGATGATCGATTTCAAGGGGGGAAAAGTAGACGATTGATTGGAAGGAAACGGAATCTTCAGCGGGTCCGGCCGGGTGGCATTTAATTATTGGAGCGGCGGAAGTTGACATGGGGTGGTCAGGCGGGCGCTGAGGACCCCAACTAGACCAGCGAATGAATGCTAACCCCTCACAGCCCAGTCCGACCGCCACCGCCCCGCAAGGCGCAAAACCGCACCGGCTGATCACGCTTGGCGTCGACGGGCACTGGCGCGGGAGTCTGGACGGGGTCATGTCATGACAGCACGACTCCTTCATGGCCCCCGGGATCGCTGGAACGGACGCCTGTTTTCTTTAGTTTGTCTGTGCATCTTTGCGTCCCAAACGTACCTGCGGCGCAATGCCTCCTGGTCGAATCGTAAAGCAACGCCGGCTTCGCGCAGGTTGTCGGCTCGCCACCGCCCAATCGATGTTTCCCTGGTTGCTTGGACCGAGGCGATCGATCGCGGCCCGCCTCGTTTTTATGAGAAGAAAGGGTCCGCTGGCAGGTCGTTTTACAAGGCTGCAGTGAGCTGGACTGACTGCTCGTGAGGAAACGTGCATCCGCACTCGAAGGCGCGCAAATGGTAGGTGCAGCTTTTGCCGTAACTCATCCGGAGACCCCATGGTGCTCGCGGCTTTCACGTGGGATGATGCATCGCTGCGGCGCCTCCATGAAGTTTTCCCTCGTTCTTTTGTTCGTGGTCGTGGTATCGGGGTTCAGCCGCGCCGGGCCCGCCGATTCGATGATTTTGGCGGCCATGAAACTGTCAGAAGAGATGAACTACAGCTGGGTTTCGACAGTCACGGATGACGCGCGAACCTATGATATCGAGGGCAAGACCGAGCGAGGCGGGTTCACCTGGGTGCGGTTGCCCATGATCGATTCGATCGCGCAGCGGATCGGGAGCCGGGGCGATAACGAAATCCAAGCTGTGTTTCGGGGGGCGAGAGATTTTGTGATTCTCACCGAAAACGGGTGGAAGACGCTGGCGGAGCTGCCCTACCGCGATCGCGGACGCCACGAGCATTATATGACGGGTGGCAGCGCAGTTCAGATCGGTGCGGGCAGTCTGCTCAACCCTGATCCTTTTGGTCGAAACGGCGTTTATGCCCTTCCGCCACCCCGGTGGGAAAAGCACCGCCCTTACAGCAACGCGCAGTTTGGCGTCAGTTTTCCGCATGAGGAATTGGGCGTGATCGTAAGCAGTTCCACTGCCTTGGAGGTGGAAGGCGATACGGCGAGCGGCGTCCTTGCTGATCTTGGCGCGCAGCTTCTCCTCGTGCGAGACGGACAGGAGGACGTCACTCCCGTGACGGCAGCGGGCCGTTACCAGCTTTGGTGCAAAGCGGGCCGGGTGGTTAGGTATTCGGTCAAGCTCGAGGGCATCCTCAACGTAAGTGGGCGGCGGATTCATGTTCAGCAATCGGTGGTCACCGAAGTGCGGAATGTGGGGGCGACGGCGGTCGTCGCGCCTGAGGATGCGCGACAGAAATTTTCACGGTAGAAAGTTGAATGCGCGTCAACCGCGCGGCACCGCGTTAAATTTTTCCGCGAGTGTCGTGCGCGTCCGATCGACGCCATGGCGCCTCGCCGTTTCGGCGTCATGCGTGACGGTCGCGGAAGAATCAGCGCGTTGCGGCGCAGTGAAGGGCGCGTGCAGCGGGGCCCAGTTGGGCCATCTCACGGGCCTGCTTGATCGGATACAGCCGGCAGTGGCGGAGGCGCGCAAGCAACTGCCTTTGGCGGCGCCGACGGATGCCGCGTTCATCGAGCGAGTGGGCGAGCTGAATGTGCAGCTCGTACTGCGGCAGATTCGCGAGCAAAGCCCGGTGCTGCGGGAGTTAATCGATAGCGGCGCGGTCGGTCTGGTGGGAGCAGTTTACGATCTCGAGTCGGGCAAGGTTCGGCTCCTCGCGAACTGAACCCGAGCGGATTGATTTTGCTCGAGGCCTTGTCGGTGGCCAAGCGCGCCGCCGCTCTTGCCCGCCGCGCCGTTGAATCGGTGGCGGCCGTTGGCAGTTTTGGTGTGGAGCGGTTCCTCACGGCGGACGAGGAAATTGCGATCAACGAACTTGTGCCACGCATGCACAACACCGGGCACAACACGATTGAGGCGTGTGCGTGCTCGCAATTTGAGAACCACGTGTGTGCCGTGCTTGGCTGGCCACTTGGCAGTGCGCAGCTGCGGTCACCTGCCGCCGTGAGGCTGAACCTCCCCGGCGACGAAATTAGCTCGGGCCGCCCACTGGGGTTGGCCCAGGCGCTGGCGGTGCCCCGATGAAAAACAAAGCTCACCCGTTGGTCGGCATCACCATGGCAGCGACTCGGACTGGCCGACCATGGAAGCCGCCGTTCACCGCAGGTCGTCTTTGGCGCCGATTCAAACTGGAATTTCGAAGTATCGGCTCAGGGAGGTTATTGGCATTTCAACTTGCAGCCCTAGTGGGCGCGCGCGTTCGTGGTGCATGAAAACCCCCGCCCTTTTGGTTTGGTTGCTCGCCAGCATTGGCCCGGCAGTTGGTATGGGTCACGCGTCATCGTCGAATCTGGCAACGGCGGTGTCTGCCCCCTTGGTCGTCAGCGACGCCCGGCAGTTTGATTTCAAATCGACGATGAATGACCGGGAATACCGACTCTTCATAGCGACCCCGCCCGGGTTTGATGCGAGCAAGAGCTACCCCGTGCTTTATATTCTCGACGCCAATTACTACTTCGCGGCCGCAAGAGACATCATGCACTACCTCGGCAGTTTGAGTCGTCCCTCGTTAGGCCCCGCTATCCTGGTCGGCATCGGCTATCCGACAACGGCGAAAGAGGCGATGACGCGGCGGGTCTATGATCTCAGCCCGAGAAAAAGCGGCCGCACGGATTCCCCGCCGAGTGGCGGAGGGGAAGAATTCGTCCGACTGCTGCTGGAAGACGTGAAGCCGTTTGTCGCGGCCCGCTTCAAGGTCGACGGCCAGCGGCAGACGATCTTCGGCAAATCCATGGGCGGGCTTATGGTCCTGCACCTCATGATGCGGCACCCGACTGCTTTTACCTCATACGTGGCGGCAAGCCCGGCGATCGCTCCGGACGAAGGTTTTCTACTGAAGGACCTCGTGCCGTTTGCCGAACGCTCTAAAGGCAGCGACCTGAATATCCGTCTCTTGGTGACGGTGGGTGGAGCGGAGACGAAGGTGATGATCGCGAATTCGGCGGAGTTCGTTAAAAACCTGCAGGCGCTCGATCTCAAAGGGGTGACCGCGACGCACGTTTCGTTTCCGGACGAAGACCACAGCTCCGTCTCGCTTTCATCGCTCGGGCGTGCGCTGTATTTGGCGCTGCCGGCCCCGGTGGACGGCGCAAAACCGCCGACGAACTGAGCGACTATCGCGCCGTGTTATTGGCCATTCACGGCGGTCTCGGCCAGAGGCGTGGTTCCGCCTGCGGCCCTGAACCGTGGGGGCTTGCGCAATCGGCGGGCCCTTGGGCGAAGCTGGATAATGGTTGCACGCATAGGAAGGATAGCTCGGGACTCTACTCAGCGTTCCCAAATACCTCGGGCATTACGCTCAATGCCCAGCGTTACCCGAAGCTCCCCGCGATCGATAGGCAACCCGGCGATTTTGCCGCCCGCCCGGCGGAGAGTAATTAGGGCAGGCACAAGCTTACTGGACGAACGGGCAATGTTGCGCACCGTAGCACCATGCAACTTGGCGGTTTTCATCATTTGACGGCGGTGACAGCGGACGCCCCCCGTAACCATGATTTCTATACGCGCATTCTCGGGCTGCGATTGGTGAAGAAGACCGTGAATCAGGACGATGTGTCCGCCTATCATTTGTTCTACGCCGATGGAGAGGCCACGCCGGGCAGCGACCTCACGTTTTTCGACTGGCCGGTGGGACGCGAACGGCGGGGCACGAACAGTATCGTTCAGACGGGACTTCGGGTGGGCAGCACCGCGACGTTGCGCTGGTGGGCGCAACGATTCGAGGAACACGCGGTCAAGCACCGGGCTCCCGGCATGCGCGATGGCCGGGGGGTGCTGGATTTTGAAGATTTCGAAGGGCAGCGGCTCGCGTTGGTCGTGGACGAAACTGGGGGAGTGTCCCATCCGTGGAGCAACAGCCCCGTCCCGGCGGAGCATCAAATTCGCGGGTTGGGCGCCATCATGCTGAGCGTGCCCAATCTGGCGCCCACCGCTGTCGTGCTCACGAAGGTCATGAACATGCGCCGGAGCCGTGATTACACGCTGACGCCGGACGTCGAGGCGGCGGGTGTCGAGGGGGCGGGAGCCGTCACGAAAAACAACGACGTTAAGGTGCAGGTTTACGCGATGGGGCCGGGCGGGCCGGCGGCGGAGTTGCATGTGGCGGTGCAGCCGGGGATGGCTCCGGCCCGACAGGGCGCCGGCAGTGTGCACCATGTGGCGTTTCGCACCAAGGCCGACGAGTACCACGCCTGGGCGACCCGGTTGGGCGAGTTGGGCGTGCCCTCCAGCGGTCCCGTGGATCGTTTCTATTTCCGCAGCCTCTATTTTCGCGAGCCGAACGGGATTCTCTTTGAAATTGCCACGGACGAACCCGGCTTCGCGGCGGACGAGCCGATGGAAACTCTCGGGGAGCGCCTTGCCTTGCCCCCTTTTCTCGAAGGACGGCGGCAGCAAATCGAAGCGGGGCTCAAGCCCCTGAAAACGTCGTCCGTTAAGTGAAGCGCGGCGGAGCCTGATGGTCTTTGGCGGCAGCTTCCGGGCTTGGAATACTTCGGTCCGGCTGAAAACCTCGCGGCCATGAGCGACAAGAAACTGCAGGGGAAAGTGGCGGTAGTCTCCGGGTCGAGCAAAGGATTGGGCCGGGCAATGGCGATGGCGCTTGCGACGGCGGGCGCAAAAGTGGCTCTCGTGGCGCGGCACGCCGAAGCCTTGGGAGAGGCGGAAGCGGAAATTCGCCGCGCCGGTGGCGAAGCGCGCATTTTCCAGGCCGATGTTTCCAACGAAGAACAGGTGCAGCGGCTCGAACAGGAAGTCGTCGCCGCCTGCGGGCAGGTGGATATTCTCATCAACAATGCCGGGACCAATATCCGGAAGCCGCTCGTCGAATATACGCTGCAGGAATGGCGGCACGTCCTGGATACAAATCTCACCAGCACCTTTCTTATGTCGCGCGCCTTTGTGCCGCACATGAAAGGTCGTGGGTATGGGCGCATCCTCAACATGGCGTCGATGATGGGTTGGATTTCGCTGCCGGGTCGCACCGCGTATTCGGCGAGCAAGTCCGCCCTGTTCGGTCTCACTCATGCGCTCGCCTTGGAACTCGCGAGTGAAGGCATCACGGTGAACACGATCAGCCCGGGCCCGTTCAAAACCGAAATGAATGCGCCGCTGATCAATAATCCCGAGCTGCACAGTTTCTTTCTCTCGCGCATTCCGGTGGGCAAGTGGGGGAACCCGGCGGATATCGGCGAACTCGCCTTGTTCCTCTGCTCTGAAAGCGCGGGTTTCATCACGGGCACGGACGTCCTGATCGACGGCGGTTGGGCGGCCCAGTAGTTCGCCGGGCCGAATCGCGCCGAAGCCGGCGCAGTCAGGCGATCCGCCAGGTGGGTCCAGATCCGCCAGCCGGATTTCTGTGGCGGACGCCAGAGCAGTTCCTTCA
>JBEENF010000156.1:0-8155 GCA_041192325.1 Verrucomicrobiota bacterium | reverse complement strand
CATGACGGATGCTGACGTGGACGGCTCCCACATTCGCACGCTTCTGCTCACGTTCATCTATCGCCAGATGAAGGGGCTGATAGAGCGCGGCTATGTGTACATCGCCCAGCCGCCCTTGTACAAAATCAAACGCAAAAAGCGTGAGCAATACGTCGACAACGACGAGCAGCTCAACCGCATTCTGCTGGAACTCGGCTCCGAAGACGTGGTGCTGACCCGACTGGCCGACAGCCATGTGTTTGCCCCCGCGCAGGTGGACAAAATCGTCGAAAATCTCGCCGCCTTGGAAAAACTCGGGGCAGGCGTGACCCGCTATGGGGCCGGAATCGCCGAATACCTCGACCGGCACGACAAGGTTACGCACGCCCTCCCGCGCTACGTTGCCCGCATTCGCGCCGGCAACAAGGAGAGCCACGAGTTTCTGCACGACGAAACCGCGCGCGCGCATTTCCTGAACGAACACGGGCTCAATGCCGACCTTACAGAGCAAATCGAACCCGCCGGCCCCAATGGAAATGGCACGGGCGAAAAGAAACCGGCCGGGCCAGTCAAACGCGTGACGATTCACGAGATCTTCGAAAGCACGGAAATGGCCAAGCTCCTCAAGGCGACGGCGGCGACTGGCTTGGATATCGAGACCTTTAGCGCCAGCGAGCACCCTCGCTTTACGATCACGGAAAATCCGGGACAGAAAAGCGAAGTCCGAACCGAGTTGTTCGCCCCCCTTGATGTCGTGTCCCAGATCCGCGCCAACGGACGCAAAGGCTTGAGCATTCAACGCTACAAGGGTTTGGGCGAAATGAATCCGAAGCAGCTCTTCGAGACAACGATGGACCCGGAGAAGCGCCGCCTTTTGAAGGTCAATATCGACGACGCCGCGAAGGCGGACGCGCTGTTCACGCTGCTCATGGGTGACGAAGTCCCACCGCGCCGCCAGTTCATCGAAGACAACGCGCTCAACGTGCAGTTTCTGGACGTTTAATGATCGCCGTGGCGAACAGAACTCGCGGAGGCCGGCGTGTTTCCGCAGCCGACTTATCGCCGCGCGGAGGCACTCCCCACAGTCGGGCTGTTCGTGCGCGCGCACCCATCGCTCGCGCGGCGGGCATCAACCGCCCCAAAAGCTGCCCGGCGTAAGTTATCCTTACCCGCGCCTCGCCCCTTTCCCAACACGTGTACACTGCCAACGAAAAACTCTCCTCGGCGAATATTACCGATATCATGCAGACGGCCTACATCGAGTATTCGATGTCGGTTATCATCTCGCGCGCCCTTCCGGACGCTCGCGATGGCTTGAAGCCGGTGCAACGCCGGGTGCTTTACGCCATGCTCCGGGAGGGTTTGGTACATAATCGGGCCTTCGATAAATGCGCGGGTGTCGTTGGCGAGGTACTGAAAAACTACCACCCTCACGGCGACTCCTCAGTGTACGATACACTGGTCCGCATGGCGCAGCCCTGGGTGATGCGCTATCCGCTCATCGATCCCCAGGGGAACTTCGGCTCGGTCGATGGCGATCCGCCCGCGGCCTACCGGTACACCGAGGCGCGCCTCAAGGACATTGCGGAAGATCTGCTCAAGGACATCGAGGAAGACACCGTCGACTTTGTTCCCAATTACAAGGAGTCCACGACCGAGCCAACCGTTCTCCCCGCCGCCCTGCCGAATCTCCTCATGAACGGGTCGACGGGCATCGCGGTCGGCATGACCACGAACATCCCGCCGCACAATCTCGACGAGATCATCGAGGCCACTTTCGCGATCATCGACAATCCGCGCATTTCCGTCGACGCCCTGTGCGACATTATTCGTGGTCCCGATTACCCCACCGGCGGGGTCATTTCCGGCCGCGACGGCATCCTGAGTTATCTGCGCACCGGGAAGGGTATCGTCCGCACGCGCGGCAAGGCGCACACCGAGGAACTCAAGGGCGGCATGGAGCAAATCGTCATCACGGAGATTCCCTATAACGTGAACCGGGCCACGCTGGTCACGCGCATTGCCGAGCTCGTGGGCGAAAAGGAAATCGACGGCATTCGCGATTTGCGCGACGAGTCCGACGAAAACACCCGGATCGTCATCGAGCTGAAACGCGGGGAACAAGCCAAGGTGGTGATCAACCAGCTTTTCCAAAAAACGGCGCTGGAATCCTCCTTCGGGGTCACGCTGCTGGCGCTCGACAAGAAGCGGCCCAAGCAGATGAACATCAAGGAGCTCATCGAATGCTACATCGAGCACCGCCGCGACGTGGTCACGCGGCGCACGAAGTTCCGGCTCAAAGAGGCCGAGGACCGAGCCCATATTCTCGAAGGTTACATCATCGCCCTCGATAACCTGGATGACTTCGTCAAAATCATTCGCGCCTCAGCGAACCGCGAAGACGCCAAGGTGAAATTGATGGCGAAGTACCCGCTTTCAGATCGCCAGACCGATGCCATTCTTGAACTGCGTCTTTACCAGCTGACCGGGCTCGAGCGGGGCAAAATCGAGGCCGAATATCTCGAACTCATGAAGCTCATCGAGGAACTCCGGAGCATCCTGGAGTCCGAGGCCAAGCTCATGGCGCTGATCAAGACGGAGTTGGGGGAGATGAAGGCGAAATACACCTCCCCGCGTCGCACCGAGATCATTGGGTCCGCCGGGGAATTCCGGATGGAAGACGTTATCCCCAACGAGGGCTGCGTCATCACGGTTTCCCATCTCGGTTTCATCAAGCGCACGCCCGTCGCGGACTATCGCTCCCAGAAACGCGGCGGGAAAGGCGTGATCGGGGCAGAGACTTACGAGGAGGATTTCGTGGAGAACCTCTTCACCGCCTCGACCCACGATTACATCCTCTTCCTCACCAGCATCGGCCAGTGCCATGCGAAGAAGGTTTACGACGTGCCGGAGGGCACGCGCACCGCCCGGGGAAAGTCGGTATCCTCCTTTCTTCGCCTCGCGGAGGGAGAAAAAATCGCCGCCATGATTTGCGTGAAGGATTTCGCGGCAGACCGGTTCCTCGTGATGGCGACGAGACGTGGCATCATCAAGAAGAGCTCCCTCGCCGACTATGCAAACTGCACGCGCGAAGGAGGGCTGATCGGCATCAACCTCGCGGAAAAAGACAGCGTGATCGGCACCGTTCTTACCACGGGCAGCGACGAACTCATCCTCGTTTCGCACCAGGGGCTCGCGGTGCGCTTTTCAGAACGCGATGCCGAAACAGGCGAAGAGCTGTTCCGACCGACAGGTCGCGCGACCGGTGGCGTCACCGGCATGCGGTTCAAGCTGGATAGCGATCACCTCGATGTCATCGAAGTGGTCGACCACACCGCCAAGTTTCTCGTCGCGAGCGAAGCGGGTCTGGGCGTCCGCACCCGTTTCGAAGACTATCGGCTGATCAACCGCGGCGGCAGCGGAGTCTGGGCCATTGACCTGCCGGAAGACGGCTCGGTGAAGCTGGCCGGCGCCCTCAGCGTCAAGGACACGGATGAGATCATGCTGCTCACCGCCAAGGGCCAGAGCGTGCGCTGCCCGGTTAACACCATTCGAGAGGTAAATCGCGGCGGCAAAGGCGTGAAGCTCCTCACCCTCGCCGCGGGCGATAAGCTCCTGAGTATCGCACGGGTCGTCGAAAGCGCCGAGGAACAAGCTGCCGGCGCCGACGTGACGGCCCCGGCGCCCCAAGTCACCTGAATCATCCATGCCATGACCGCGGGGTGCGACGGGTTCACCCGGAACTTCGCGCGCACCGACGCGAAGGAGGCGGTCGGTCATTTGCCGCCACGCAGACTGCATTGGGCCGGTAAAAGAACCTTCAACCGGAAAATCAGGCTTCTTCGCTGCCCGCCAACTCCGCCCTTGCAAACCCCGGCGGCGATTCGCTGTCTCTGACAAATCTGTTTCGTATGGCCGGCAAAATCACTTCCCTGCTCGATCCGAGTCGCATCTCGCTCCAAGTCCAGAGCATCAAACGGACCGCTGCTCTGAATGAGATCGCTCGCTTGCTGGACGGCCATCCTGACGTCGCGAATTTTGGGGGATTTTACGACGAGTTGCTGGCCCGAGACCGTCTGGATACCACCTCACTGGGCAATGCAGTTGCCCTGCCTCACGCGCGCACCGAACACGTAAAAAAAATTGTGCTGGCCGTCGGACGGAGCGACAACGGCATTCCTTTCGACACCAACGGAGAAATCGTTCGGCTCTTCTTCATTCTGGGAACCCCGAAGACCAAGCCGGGCGACTATCTCGCCGTCGTTAGCGCGCTGTGCAAGATCCTCAAGGACCCGGCGGATCGGGCGAATTTTCTCTCCGCCGCCACGCCCGCGGCGTTCATCGCCGCAATTGCCGCCGCCGAGGCAAAACTGAACTCCGGCTGAGGGTGGCCCCCTGGCAGGCCCGCTAAGCCTTCACGCAAGTTCAGCAGACTGTAACAACGCGCATTCGAGTATCGCTCCGCTGCAGCAACAAGCCCGCTTGCAACGCGGTTTACTCCCCACAGGATCGAAAGTCACCGCATGATCCGCTCGTTCGTCTTCAGTGAAGGCAAGCTCGTTGGCCAGGACCTCGAACGCGAGGCGCTGCGTCTCGTGCGCGCCGACAAAGGGCTCTTGCTTTGGGTGGATCTCGACCAACCCACGGACGAGGAGACCAAGTTTGTCTTGGAAAGCGTTTTTCAGTTTCACCCGCTTTCGATCGAAGACTGTGTCGCCCCCACGTCGCTCCCCAAGGTGGAAGAGTACGAAGACTATCTCTTCATCGTGGCTCACGCGGTGGATTTCACGCGTACGGAAAAATTCAACACCACTGAGCTCGATCTGTTCCTCGGCAAGGACTACCTGGTCACATTTCATACCGCCCGGCTCAGATCGGTGCAGGCGGCCATCGATCGCGCCACCAAAAGCGTCGGCATTGTGGCGCGCGGTCCGGACCGGCTGGCGCACACCCTCGTGGATTTCCTCGTCGATCACTACAACCCGGTGCTCGATGAGCTCCGGCAGGAACTGGAGGACCTCGAGGAAAGCGTGCTATCGCACGAGTCCGCGAGGCGGCAGGTCGTGAGCGAGATTGTCCATGTGCGACGCGATTTCACCAAACTGCGCACGATCATCCGACCCCAACGCGACGTGATTGACCGGCTGGCTCGCGGTGATTCCAAACTGATTCGCACCTCGCTGCTGCCGTATTTTCGCGACTTGCGCGACAATCTGGTGCGGCTGGAGGAAACTGCCACGGGTTACCACGACCGGTTGTTGCTGGCGTTTGATATCTATCTCAACAAAGCCGCGTTTGAAGCGAATGAAGGCATCAAAGTGCTAACCGCGCTGACCGCTGTGACGCTGCCGGCCGTGCTGATTGGCGGCTGGTATGGCATGAATTTTAATCATATGCCGGAGCTACAATGGAAGCACGGCTATGCCTATGCCACCGGTCTGATGCTCGCCACGACGCTGCTGATGGTCTTCTACCTAAAAAAGAAGAAGTGGTTCTGACCCGCTGGCGCAACGACGCCTCATACCAGCGGCGAAAATTTTTGAGTCAGAATGCGGCATGCGCAGCGCGCGATCCGAAAAAAGGCTAATGCCAGCCTGGTGGATGGTGTGCCGTGCTCAGGAGCTCTCGAGCCGCTCGGGCGCGAAAGTCTCCGCCTCCACCGTCTGAGCGGCGCAGATGTGATCCGGGGCGCGGCCCCGCGGATCCAAACCTGCCTGGCGCAGGGGCGATTCGCTCCATTCGTACACCTGCGCCGGTTGGACCTGGTAAGGCGCGTGGCATACCCGAATCGCGTGGAGGCGCTCGCCCGCTTCGTCAGCGGTAAACAAGCGGTAACGCTCCAAGAGGAAAAATTCGGCCGTGCCAGACGCCGCTTCCGCCGCCGGCGGAATCGGATGGTAACGGAACGTCGCGGCTTCGGCAGATCCCTTGCGGCGCGAGGTGAAATTAATCCAGCCCTGATCGTTGATGCCGGCGGCAATGTCCGCGTGCTCGTAGCGGAGATACAACAGCCGACGCGCCGTTTCGACCGCCAGCGGCTGATTACAGTCGAGCGAATAGAAGTAGATGCCGGGACGGCCCCACGCGTCGTAAACATAGGTTCGCACGTTGAGTTCGAGAAAATCGGAAACCAATGGGACTGGCGGCACAAAGCGCGGACGAACATCGCGCATAAAGACGGGCACGATGCCGACCCACGCCCAACCGTCGTGCGTGTCAACGGTCAGACCCGTCGGCAACGTGGATTGAACGGTCGCCGCTTCCCAATGCCAGTGCAGGAAAAGTAGATTTTCCCACCGCTGCCAGAGGACGACGGGCCCGGCAGGTCGTTGCCGTTCCGCGAGCCGTTGCGCTTCAGTGGGCGGATACAAGCCAGCAGACATCGGGCAGCGTGCCCAGTCGAGGCGCCGTTTCAACCGGCAACACCATGTAACAGCAGTAGGTGTTGACCTGCCTTCTCCGGCGGTTTTTTCGACCCGAGAAGTCACCAAAACCCATGAGATCGTCGGGTGGCGCGCCGGCAGGCGCCAATGAGCGCGGGCAGTTCGGAGCAAGCGTTGCGGAAAACCACTCGCGCCTGTGAACGGGGCCGCAGTCGATCGACCGCGCGCATTTCATCGTGATCCCGCTGCCTGCGCGGTCGCGCTCCGCATCTGGGATGCTCACTACCACCGCTTCAACGACGAGGGAACCTCGCCGTCACCCATTGAACAGAGGCTAACCCAAACCGGCGATGGCGAGGCAACCTATCACAGGTGGAAACTGGCGCAGCATAAGACACGCGGTGAATCCACCGGCGCGATCGGGTGGTAAAGGCAAAGGGGCTATCCCGCGGGGACACCTGTTCCGCACCAAAGCGGGCGGTGCATGACTGCGGGCGTTGATTACGCGCAAGGCCGAATCGCGCTTGAACTTACATGTTATTCCACCGCACGATTCGGCGCATGGACCCCAGTATTTCCCCCGCCAGCCCGGGCGGCTCCGGCCTGAATCGCACAGCTTGGTTGATCTGCATCATCGCCGCCATTGGGTTCGCGTTTGATATCTATGAACTGTTGATGCTTCCGCTCATCGTCGGACCGGCATTGCAGGAACTGATCGGCGCCGCCCCCGGATCGCCTGATTTTCAGATGTGGGTGGGAAGGCTGTTCTATATCCCAGCTTTCGCGGGCGGAATTTTTGGCCTCTTGGGCGGATATCTCACCGATCGTCTGGGACGGCGGCGGGTGCTCACGTGGAGCATTCTGGTCTATGCCTTCTCCGCGTTCGCCGCCGGGTATTCAACCAGTGTCTGGATGCTGCTTGTCTGCCGATGCTTCGTATTCGTTGGCGTCTGCGTTGAATTCGTCGCCGCGGTGGCGTGGCTCGCGGAGTTGTTTCCCGACCATAAACGCCGGGAAAAGGTTCTCGGCTACACTCAGGCTTTTTCTTCGATCGGCGGCTTCATGGTGGCCGTCGCCAACGGCTGGCTGGTGGCGCACAACACGACCCTGCCGACGATCACCCTCCCCGAATCCCTGAACTTCTTCGGCGGCGCCATCAAGGATTCGCATGCGGCCTGGCGCTACACGCTCATGTCCGGCGTCATTCCGGCCATTCCGTTGATCATCATTCGTCCGTTCCTGCCCGAATCCCCCATTTGGGCCCAACGCAAAGCCGCCGGCACGCTCAAGCGCCCCAGCCTTGGCCAGCTTTTCTCCCCGGAATTACGCAAGACCACGATTGTAACCACGCTGATGTTTGCCTGTGCCTACGGCGCCGCTTTCGGAGCCATCCAACACATTCCGCGAATTGTCCCCGGGCTGACCGAGGTGAAAGCAAAAGCCGATACCGCGGTGGCCGCAGCCATCAAGGACAAGCCGCCGGCTGAGCAAAAGAAAATCGCCGCGCAAACCCGCGCGCGGGTCGCCCAGGGCACCGCCGCGGATGTCACGAAAGTTCAGGAACTGGGCGGCCTCGTAGGGCGGTTCATTCTCGCCGTCATTGCCGTCCATATCGTGAGCCGGCGCGCGTTGATTCGCGTCTTTCAAATTCCGGGTCTGATCATCATGCCGGTGGTGTTCGCGTTATTCGCCACGACCAACCTGTCCCTGCTTTACGCGGGCATCTTCGTCGCCGGCCTGCTCACGGTGGGGCAATTTAGCTTTTGGGGTAATTATCTGCCGCGGGCCTATCC
>JBEENF010000155.1:0-8185 GCA_041192325.1 Verrucomicrobiota bacterium | reverse complement strand
TCGGAACCCACGCAACAAGGCTGCGCGTTGCGTCCAAGCATCTTGCGCAGGGCAGCCCCACCCGCCATATCCCAAGCTCTATCCGCCCCATGCCCACCCCATCCCGCCGCTGTGCCTGGGCAACGATTCCCCTGGCCATCGCCTACCACGATACCGAGTGGGGCGTTCCCCTGCACGACGACCGCGCCTTGTTCGAACTGCTCATACTCGAGGGGGCGCAGGCCGGCCTGAGTTGGAACACCATCCTGGCAAAACGGGAAAACTACCGGCGCGTTTTTGACGAGTTCGATGCGACCAAAATCGCCCGGTATGACGCGCGCAAGGTGGCGGCGCTGCTGGCCGATGCTGGCATCGTGCGCAATCGGCTGAAGATCGCTGCGGCGGTCCAAAACGCGAACGCCTTCCTCGCCGTGCAAAAAGAGTTCGGCACTTTCGACGCCTACATCTGGCAGTTCGTGGGCGGACGCCCCCTTGCCCGCCGACGGCGCCGGAGGTCCGACGTGCCTGCGCGTTCACGGGAAAGCGACACGATGAGCCAGGATCTGCTCGCGCGCGGCTTCAAATTTGTGGGCTCCACCATCTGCTACGCCTTCATGCAGGCCACGGGGATGGTGAACGACCACCTGGTGACCTGCCCCCGCCATCGCGTCTGCGCGCAAAAGCATTAACTGACGGCGGGACGGAAACGCGCCTCAGTACCGCGCGTGCTTCACCAGAAATTCCACGATGGGCGCGGGATCGACGAGACTGTGGGGATGGTGGCCACCGCCCGACTTCACGATCAGCTCGATCGTGCCGCCCAGTTCCCGATAACGCTTTTCCAGAATGCCCGCATTTTCGGGCAGCGGAACCACCAGGTCAGCATCGCCCGCCACGACCAGGACCGGCACCTTCGCGGCAGCGACCAGCGGAATATAGTCGAGCGGATTGCCCCGGAATTGCGCAAGCGAAGCCTCGGTGAGGCCGTACGCGTCCAGGCATTCCCGCCATTCCTTGGACGCCCGATTACGCCCCGGCCAGCTCCGGATATCGAGCACCGGCGCATCGAGATAAAGCGCCGCCACGCGTTGCGGATGAGCCGCGGCGAAATTAAACGCGTATAAGCCGCCGCGGCTAAAACCCTCGAGCACCGCCCGGCGAGCCAGCCCGAAGTGCGGCACCACGTGCGCATAAAACCGACCAAATAAGGCGATGGCCTTGGGCGCGCCGTAGAGGTTCTTCGCGTCCATGTAAGCGACGTGCCAGCCCCGCGCGAGCAGCGCCAGACCGGCCTGCGGCTCGTGCTCGAAAAATTCCGTTCGCCAAATCCAGGGCCGCCCCGGCGCCGGCGTGGTCGGCAGCACCAGCAGACAGGGACGGCCCGCCACCTCGAAATCGAGCCGCTGATAACCCTTCCACTGCGAAGTTCGGACTTCTGTTTCGCCCGGCGGGGAGGCTGGCGCGGCCGACAGTCGGATCCCGATCACAGCCAGCGCAAAACATAAGGCGAGGTGGAGGTTCTTCACGGCGCCAACGTCCGCACACGCGTAGACGATGCAAGATCCAAGGGGATTTTGGCCGCAGCGGAGTCTGGCCTTTTCTTTTGGGCGCATTTTGCCTGCATGCCCGGAATGGCCAAGCTCTACTTCTATTACGCCGCGATGAACGCGGGTAAAAGCACCGTGCTTCTTCAGTCGAGCTACAATTACTCGGAAAGGGGCATGCGGCCCCTTCTCTTTACCCCCTCGATCGACAACCGGTGGGGCACAGGTCGGATCGAGTCACGCATTGGACTGCGCTCCGGCGCCACCTCGCTCGCACCGTCCGACAATCTTCTGACCCAAGTGCGGACGGAACACGCGGTGCAGCCGGTGGCGTGTGTGCTGATTGACGAAGCGCAGTTCCTCACCCCGGAGCATGTCTGGCAGGCGACCGATGTCGCCGATACTCTAGACATACCCGTGCTCTGCTACGGCCTGCGTACCGATTTCCAAGGCAAACTCTTCCCGGGCAGCGCGGCGCTGTTGGGGCTGGCGGACGACCTCAGCGAGTTGAAAACGATCTGCCACTGCGGCCGGAAAGCCACGATGAACCTGCGGACCGACGCCGCCGGCCAGGCGGTGACTAGCGGCGCGCAAGTCGAAATCGGCGGCAACGACCGCTACGTCGCGATGTGTCGCAAACATTACAAGGAGGCGCTGAGCCAGGTGCACGCCACCCACTCCGCGTCGCCATTTCCATGGCAGCCGCAACCGGAAGGCGCGCGCCCGGCGGTCTAAACGCCAACCGATATGGCCCCGGTTTCCCGCACCCTTTACCTCCACCGCCGCGTGCTTCCGCGGACCGCCCTTTACCTCAGCCTGCTTTGTCTGCAGGCCGGAACTCTTGCCATGGCTTCTTCCCACCTGATTTTTCTCGGCACTTACACTCGCACGACCAGCCGCGGAATTTATGCCGTGCGGCTCGACGACGTTACCGGAGCGCTCAGCGCGCCACGGCTCGCAGCCGAGGCGCAAAATCCAGCGTGGATTACGCTGACGCCGGACAAAAAGTTTCTCTACACGATCCACGCCTCGGAAGCTCAGGCGCTGGGATTTGCCGTGAATGCGGTCGAGGGAGCCCTCACGCCTTTACCGGTCGCGGCGCCGCCAACTGCGGCGGGCGCCCCAAGCCACCTTGCCGTCGACGCCACCGGCCGTGTCCTGCTGGCGGCAAATTATGGGGACGGGTACGTCGCGGCCATTCAGATCCTGGCGGATGGATCGTTGGGCGCGCCCAAGAAAACGCCCCACTCCGGCAGGGGTTTGGATCCGACCCGGCAGGATAAATCGCACGCTCACTCGGTTACTCTGTCGCCCGACAACCGCCACGTGATCGTCTGCGATTTAGGCGTGGACAAGATCTTCAGCTACGCGCTGGACCCCGCCCAGGCAGCGCTCCGGCCCGCCGCCCTGCCGTTTGTCGCCGCCACCCCCGGCGCCGGGCCCCGTCACTTCAAGTTCGGCGCAAGCGGCGAACACGCCTACGCGATAAACGAGCTAAACAGCACCATCACCGCTTACCACTACACGGCGGCGGACGGGGGGCTTACTGCGCGGCAAAGCATTACCACCCTCCCCGGGAATTTTGCCGGCAACAACTCCACCGCCGAGATTCGTGTCCACCCCAATGGCAAATTCATCTACGGTTCCAATCGCGGACACAACAGCATCGCCGTTTTCGCCGTAAACGCCGCCGACGGTCGCCTCCAGCCGATCGAGCACGTGCCCTCCGGGGGCAAGATACCGCGCAACTTTGCGCTCTCTCCAAACGGAAAATGGCTGGTTTGCGCCCATCAGGAGTCCGGCAATTTAACCGTTTTCCGCGTCGACCCCGATACCGGCCGACTGACCGCCACCGCCCACACCGCCGCCGTTCCCATGTGCGTGTGTGTCCTGTTCCACGACTAAGCGGAGCAAGGCCCTTCCTGCTACGGCAGGAGGGATTAACGGCTAAACGGGTTCCTGCAGACGGGCCGGCCGCCCCTCCGCTGACGCGTGGCGCCCATAACCGTGTCTTCTGATGCGACCTCCTTTGTCTTAAAAACCTAATCACGCCCGTTCGGGTCCGCGGTTCCGTTGACTCCCCCCGCTGGCGTCCGCACCTTAGCCTCACTTATGGTTAGCGCAAACACACCCGAAACTCCCGGCGGCGCTGGAAACCCCACCGCCACTCCGCGCTCAATTCACGACGTCGTTATCCGCCTCGCCGGAAACTCCCAAGATGGCATTCAGTCCATCGGAGGCTTTCTCGCCCGACTCGCGGGTCGCAGCGATCAAGACATCATGACCTACATGACGATCCCCTCCACCATTTCGGGGGGGCCGTCGATTTTTCAGGTGCGCATGGGCACCGGGGAGATTCTTTCCGCCGGCGACCGCGCGGACATGCTTGTGGCGTTTTATCAACACAGCTACGAGGCCCACATCGGATCGCTTCGACCCGGCGGCGTGCTCCTTTACGATGCGGACCACGTCAAGCCCACTTCCGATGACAACCGTTTCACGCAAGTCGCTGTCCCGATTACCACCGGCACGGTGGAGGCCGTGGGTGGCACGTCGAAGGACAAGGGGAAAAACATCTACGTCATGGGCGTCATCGCCCGCATCTTCGATCTCGACGTCGCCAAGCTTGGCGCGCTGATCAAGGAACGTTTTGGCGGCAAGAATGAGGACATCGTCCGGAACGCGCTCCTCGCTTTCGACGCCGGCTACGCCTGGCCGCAGAACAATCTGCGTGATCTGTTCTACCGATTTGAAGCCATTGATCACGCCATCGTGACGAGCGGCCGTCCGCAGGTAACGCTGGATGGCAATACCGCCCTCGCGTACGGTCTGCTGGCCGGCGGCGTTCGCCACGGCGCGGGCTATCCCATTACCCCCTGGTCTTCCATCATGGAAACCCTTCGCACCGAACTGCCGAAATACGGCGGCTTGTTCGTGCAATGCGAAGATGAGATTGCCGCGATTTCGACCGCGATTGGTTTTTCCTACACCGGAAATCTGGCCATCACCGGCAGTTCCGGACCCGGACTCTCATTGAAGATGGAAGCGCTTGGCTGGGCGACCATGGCCGAGATGCCCCTGATTGTCGTCAACGTGCAGCGCGGTGGGCCTTCCACCGGAATGCCGACCAACGTGGAACAGAGCGATCTCCTCCAGGCCATTTACGGCAGCCACGGCGACGTCCCGCGCGTTGTCCTCGCCCCCAAGAATGTCGAAGACTGCTTCTACATCGCGATCGAGGCCACGCGCCTCGCCCGTGAGTACAGCACACCGGTGCTTATCCTCACCGACATGGCGCTTTCGAGTCGCATCGAAGCGTTCGACGAACCCGAACTGCCCAAGTTGATGGTCAGCCCCAAGGCGGATCTATCGGACCGGGGCGCTGACTTCAAACCCTACCCGCTCGACCGGATCACCCGCCACGCGCCCGCCGGCAGCAAAGTTCTCTCGGGCAAGTATCCGACGGTCACCGGACTGGAACACGACGAGTTGGGCCATCCTACCGGCAGCCCCGCGCTGCACACAAAGATGACGGCCAAACGCCGGGAAAAGATCAAAGCCCTCGCGGCATCTCTTCCGGCTCCCGAACTGACGGGCGATACCGCGGGCGACGTCCTGCTTGTCACTTGGGGATCCACCTGGGGTCCCGGTCGCGAAGCGATCGGCCGCGTGCGTGCCACCGGCGTCAAGGCCGGTCATCTCCACATCCGGCACATCCATCCCCTGCCCAACGGCCTCGACGATACTTTCGCCCGCTATAAGAAAATCGTCGTGGCGGAAATCAACGACGAAGGCCTCTACGGCTTCGGCCAGTTAACCATGATGCTCCGGGCGCGTTACGCCAACCCGGCCATCGTCAGCATCACCAAGACCGATGGACTCACCTTCAAGGTGAGTGAAATCGTCGCGGGCATCGCGGCCCGCGTCCAAAGCAGCGCGCTCGATGCCACCTTGAACGCCGCGGGCCTGAGTGTCCTCGCCCAAAAAAGCTGAGTTCGCTCTCAACCTTTAACCTCACAATTGCCATGTCTGCCACTGCTCTCGCCCCCTCCCCTTCCGCTCCGGCGCCTGCTCTCACCAAAAAGGTACTCACGGCTGACCATCCCACCTGGTGCCCCGGGTGCGGCGACTTCGCCGTTCTCGCCTCCTTTTATCGCGTGCTGGAAAAGCTGAATTATCCGCACGAGAAGATCGTCACGTTCGCCGGCATCGGCTGTTCGTCCCGCTTCCCCTATTTCGTCAATACCCACGGCGGCCATTTCATTCATGGTCGCGCGTTGCCGTTCGCCGCGGGCATCAGCCTCGGCAACGAAGACCTGCACGTCTTCGTCTTTGGCGGCGACGGCGATGGCTTCTCCATCGGCGGCAATCACCTCGTCCACACCGCGCGCAAGAACCCGCGCATGACCTACGTCATCATGGACAATTCGGTTTATGGTCTGACCAAAAAGCAGACTTCGCCCACCTCTCCGATCGGCTTCAAGTCCAAGACCGACCCGTGGGGCGCGATCGACCAGCCGATCAATCCGATGCGGACTCTGCTCAACTCGGGCGCGACGTTTGTGGCCCGCAGCCACGCGACGCAGGTGAATCACATGACGGAGATGATGCTGCGGGCCGCGCGGCATGACGGTTTCTCGGTGGTGGAAATTCTTTCGGAATGCGTCGAGTTTTTCGAAGGTGCCTTCGATGCGGCCATTCCGCGCAAAGGCGGCGCCTGGAAGCTCGTCGATGAGAAGAAGAACGACGGGACCCCGGAAGACGAGGCGCGTCACGACGTGACCGACGAGGTGGCGGCGTTCAAGCTCGCGCAACAAGCGTGGCCGGGATCCTTCGGCGTATTTTACGAGAATAAAACCCGCAAGACCAAGAATGCGCTGGAAGCAGAACTCGTGGCCAAGACGCGCGAGCGCACCAAGAACGCCTCGGATCTGGCGTTGCTGCAGGCGTCTTTCGCGCGACTCCGTTGATTGTCTGGCACGCCGTTTTTTTCAGCCCGGGCCCGCCGCCCGGGCTTTTTTGTGTCAAGAGTACCCGCACCGCTTGCAAACAACCTCGACCAGCGGCGTGAACTTCGCATTGCTCGGCCTCATCCCATGCCTGATCCAATCCCCGCTGCCGGATTCCAGAAGGGCCTGACCAGCTACGGGGACCGGGCGTTTTCCGCGTTTCTGCGCAAGGCGTTCATCAAGGGCGCGGGTTACTCCGACGACGCGCTCTCCCGCCCCGTCGTCGGCATCGTGAACACCGGCAGCGGCTACAATCCCTGCCATGGTAATTCCGCCGAACTGATCGAGGCGGTGAAACGGGGCGTGATGTTTGCGGGGGGACTGCCGGTGGAGTTTCCCACGATTTCCATTCACGAGAGCTTCGCGCACCCCACGAGCATGTATCTGCGCAATCTCATGGCGATGGACACGGAGGAAATGATTCGCGCCCAGCCCATGGACGCCGTCGTGCTCATCGGCGGCTGCGATAAAACCGTGCCCGCCCAATTGATGGGCGCTGCGTCCGCCGGCGTGCCCGCGGTGCAACTCGTCACGGGTTCGATGCTCACCGGTTCTCATCGCGGCCAGCGGGTCGGCGCCTGCACTGATTGCCGGCGGTACTGGGGCGCCTTCCGCGCGGGAGAAATCGACGAAACCGAAATCAACCGCGTCAATGACCAGTTGGTCGCCAGCGTTGGCACCTGTTCCGTCATGGGCACGGCCAGCACGATGGCCTGCATCGCCGAAGCGCTCGGCATCACCGTGCCCGGTTGCGCCTCGCCCCCGGCCGTGGCGGCCGATCGCATGCGGGTGGCGGAGCGCAGCGGCGCGGTTGCCGTCGCCATGATCGAACGGAAACTCACCCCCGAGAAAATTCTCACGCCCGACGCCTTTGAAAATGCGCTGCGCGTGCTCCTCGCGATTGGCGGTTCAACCAACGGGCTGATTCACCTCGCCGCGATCGCCGGCCGCATGGGTATCGCGATCGACCTCGAGGCGTTCGACCGCATGGGGCGGGAGACGCCCGTGCTGGTCGATCTGAAGCCGTCTGGCCGGCACTACATGGAGGATTTCCACCACGCGGGCGGACTGAGGGCGGTGCTGCGCGAACTACGGCCCCTGCTCCACCTTGGTGCGCTAACGGTGACCGGCCGTACCCTCGGAGAGGAACTCGATCTGGGGCCGCCGGCCTTCGCCCAGGAGATCGTGCGCCCGCGCGGGCAGCCGATCTTCGCCGCCGGGGGCATCGCCGTGCTCCGCGGCAACCTGGCGCCCGGCGGAGCCATCATTAAACAATCGGCCGCGTCCGCTCACCTGCTCGAGCACGAAGGGCGCGCCGTCGTTTTTGAAAACGCGGCCGATCTGGCGGCTCGCATTGACGACCCGGCTTTGGACGTGGCCGCCGACGACATTCTGGTGCTCAAGCGCATCGGGCCGATCGGCGCGCCCGGCATGCCGGAAGCGGGATACCTGCCCATTCCCCAAAAACTCGCGCGGCAGGGGGTGAAGGACATGGTGCGCATCTCCGATGGAAGGATGAGCGGCACGGCCACGGGAACGATTGTATTGCACGTCACCCCGGAAGCAGCGGCCGGCGGGCCGCTCGGCGTGGTTCGCACCGGGGACCGCATCCGGCTGAGCGCGGCCAACCGCTCACTCACCTTGCTGGTCAGC
>JBEENF010000154.1:0-8186 GCA_041192325.1 Verrucomicrobiota bacterium | reverse complement strand
GCTCGAGCGGCGCGGGAAACTCCTTGTGTTTGGCGAGCAGGCTGGAGCTGCCGTGGACCTGTTGCGCCACTTCGAGCAGCAGATCAGAGAGGGCCGAGTTCAATTTTTTGCGGGCAATGAGTTCGACGGTGGGGCCAATCAGCGCGACGTCCTGCGCGGGAAGTTACGGCCGAAATCGATGGAGCCCTGGAGCAGGATAATCTTGTTGAGGTAGGACATGCGGCGCACGTAGGCGTCGGCTTGGGTAAAGCTATAGAGCTGCACGCTCGGCGCCCGCATGAGCGCGCGAAGCGTTTGCAAGGGCGCGGAGTCGCCCATCAGGAAAAGCGCGTCGAGTTTGCCGGCGAGCAGATCGTTGCCCGCGCCTTCGCTCGCCTGCTCGATGAGCGTGGTCGGCGCCCCGGCAATGCCGTTTGCCTCCAGCACGGTGCGGGCGAGCGTCTGCACGCCGCTGCCCGAAGCGCCAATGCCGAGACGTTTCCCGGCCAGCTCCGAAAGGCGGATGATCGGGGTCGGGCTGCGATAAAACACCCACATGGGCTGGTAAGCCACGCTCCCCAACGAGACGAGCCCCCGCGGCGCTTTGCCACCCACCAGTCCGCCCTGAACAAAGCCGACGTCCACCCCGGACTCCGCCGCTTGCAAGCGCTCCAAGTTTTCGCGGGATCCTCCGGACGGCACGATCCTCAAAGTGACGCCGCGTTCCGCGAATACTTTTTGGTAATCCCCGGCATAGCGCTCGAACAAACTGCCCGGGGGGCCGCTCGTAATCGTGAGCGTGCGCGGCGGCGCCGAGAGATAAATCCAAAGCACCGTGGCGCCGGCAAGAAAGGCGAGGAACAGCGCGACGAGCGTGGCCAGCAACGGACTGAAACCGAAGGTTTCAATGAGCGCGGTGACAATCTTGGGCCGGCGGGAGGATGGCGGAGGCGACTGCGGCATAGGGCAAAGGGTGGATGGGCGCCGAAACACGCCGGGTGGCGAATCAACCTGATATCCCTCATGACGGGCAGCGATCAATCCTTTCGCTGGCGGCCAGCCCGCGATTTCCTCGAGCCGAGTGTTCTCGCGCCGGGCGAACGGCAGGTTGCCGGTGGCAGGCCGTGGGATGCACGGCGAGACCCGCCCGGTCGATCCGCTCCTTCCTTGTTGCCCGCGGCCAAAGGAAGGTCACTTATAATGCCTTCCCATGCGTCGCTCCCCTCTCCTTCTCCTTGCGCTGGCGCTCATGGCGCCGACCGCTCACCTCATCGTCAGTCATGCCCGGGCGGAGGACTGGCCGCGGTGGCGGGGACCCCGTGCTGATAGCATCGCCGATGGCCAGAATCTTCCCCTTGAGTGGAGCCAGTCGAAAAACGTGCTTTGGTCCTTGAAGCTCCCGGGCTGGGGAACCAGCTCGCCAGTGGTTTACGGCAACCGCGTGTTCGTCACGAGCCAGGTCGAGGACGGCGGCGCCAAGAAGCTCCTAACGTTGTGCTACGACCTGAACGACGGACGCGAACTGTGGCGGCATGACTTCGGGTTTGGCGCCAGCCAGCGCAGTCACGTGAAGTCCAATCTCGCCACCAACACGCCGACCGTCACCGAGGATGCCGTCTACGTCGCCTTCGCCAACGCGGAAATCGCCCGCTACACCCACGACGGCAAGCTCGTCTGGACCAACCGGTACATGACCAAATTTACCGACCCCAAGATGGCATGGGGCTACAACGTGAGCCCGCTGGTGCTGGAGGACTCGATCGTGTTTGCCTGGGACCACCACACCGGGCCCTGCTACCTGATCGGCCTCGACAAGAAGACCGGCGAGATCGCCTGGCAGATCGACCGGCCGATCGGCACCAGTCACGCCACGCCACTGCGGATCAAACATCATGGACAGGAGGATCTCCTCGTGTCGGGCAAGAACCGGCTGACCGCCTACGATGCCGTTACGCGGCGCGAGTTGTGGCAATACGGTGAGGGATCGGGGCCCTTCAATGGCGAGATTATCACCAGCGCCGTCTATGGCGATGGGATGTTGTTTCTGGAGTTGTGGCGGCAGACCGCCATTCATGCGATCAAACTCAAGGGTAACGGCGAGCCACCGGAACAGGTGTGGGTAAATCGCTCGCCCGGACCGGTGGAACCGTCGCTGTTGTACTATCGCGGCTTGCTCTACGGATTAAAGGACAACGGCGTGCTGGTTTGTCTGGACGGTCAGACCGGCGATGAACTGTACCGGGAGCCGCTGGGCGGAGAGTGCAATTCCTCGCCCTTCGCGAGTGACGGACATATTTTCGCGAGCAATATTCTGGGCAAAACTTTCGTGATCAAGGCGGGCAAAAAATTCGAGCTGCTCGCGACGAACGACTTGGGCGAACGGATTACGGCCTCGCCAGCCATCGTCGGCAAGTCGGTCATTTATCGCACCGACTCGCATCTGTACCGGATTGGTCAGGCTCGCTGAGGAAACTCCCGGGTGCGCCACGGTGGAGCTCGGACAATTTCTGAGGAATTATCTGCCCTGCGCCTGGCAATAGAAATTCCATGCCATCCGAGGAGACTGAGCATGAACTCGGACCCTACCAACTCGCACTGGTGGTCCTCACCCTCATGCTGCTGCTGGGGCTGGCCGCGGAAATAATCCTGCCGGTCCCGCGGGAAATTGGGCGACTGATTTTCTTTCTCGATACCGGCGTTTGCGGGCTCCTGCTGGTGGATTTTGCCTTCCGCTTCTGGCGGGCGCCGAGCAAGCTTCGCTTCCTGAAGTGGGGCTGGATCGACCTGCTCGCCAGCCTGCCCGCGATCGACGTGCTGCGCTGGGGGCGGTTGTTTCGCGTTCTTCGCGTGCTGCGAGTGGTCATCGGGCTGCGTTCGATGCGGCGGCTCTTCTCCTTGTTGGTGGGGCGCCGGCGGCAGACCGGGATGGCATCGCTGCTGGTCTTCACCGTTTTGATCGTGGCGTTTGGGTCGGCTGGCATCCTCCTCGCCGAAACCGGGCGGGACTCGAATATTCGCACGGCCGAGGACGCGCTCTGGTGGGCCATGACTACGATCACCACGGTGGGATATGGCGATCGCTATCCGGTCACGGACATCGGCCGGATGGTCGCCTCATTGATCATGATTGGCGGGATCGGTCTGTTCGGCACGTTGAGCGGCGTGGCGGCCAGTTTTTTTCTCGGCGGAAACCCCTCGCCACTTCCCGTGGCCGACCCTGCGATCCGGGAGCTCGAGGCCCGGGTGGCGCGGCTGGAAAAACGTTCCGATTTGTGAGCTTCGCCCGCCGTGAACCCGCTGGAGGAGTGAGGCCGCGGATCAGTGGGTCATGATGTAACAGAGAATGTTTATCGCGAGCGGATAGGCGATCTTCTCGGAGTACTTTTCGAAATACTCATGATCCTCTCCCTCGCGTTCCCAACCGTCGCTGTCGTCCGAATTGTGCAACCCCATCACCACGATGCGGCCCTGCGCGTCAAAGATGACACGATGATGAATCTGCGTATTCGGAATCTTTAGACCGATCCGGATATTCGGCACCTGCGCCTTTTCGCGGATCGTCACGACCATCCGGTAGAGCGGGTGCCCGATGGGCAATTCCTCGAAGCGCGACCCGGGGAGAATCTGCTGGAAAAGGCCTTCGACATGGGCTCCGTCGACGTCACCCCAATAATCGGTCAGGAGCATGAAGCCGCCATTGCGCAGGTATTTTCGGAGGGCGACGATCTCCGGTTCAGTCAGGCCCATCGCTCCGGGCGCGGCGGCAAAGAGAAAGGGATACTCCGCGAGATCCGGATCGGTGGCGCGCAGGATTCGGGCGTTCGGATCGACCCTCAGCGAGGTCAGCTGTTGCAATCGATAGGATAGGTTGAGGTCGGCATCCGGAAGATCCGTGGTCCACCCACCGCGGCGCGCGTTCGGCGGCCGCGGGGCCGCATCGTAACGCAGCCGCGCAAACGTGAAACCGTCCGCCGTGAAGCCCGGCGGGTTTTCCCACCTGGGCGTGCCGACGCTACGGCTTCCGACCTCGCGGGCCGTGCGGGTACCGGGCGCAACGTAGAGCTGCCCGCCGCCGTAATAACCACCCTGAGCGCAGGCCGCCGCGCCGGCATAAAATCCCGCGAGCAGCAGGGTGCTGGTTCGCATCGCGCGCCAAACCTCGCGCCACTGCGCCAGGCGTGAGCCACCGCCAACGAGGGGGATGAGCCAACGCCGGAGATCCAGGCTGGGGCGGAGAACGAACATCGTTGGCCCGCCAATAGATGCTCCCGCTGTCCGGAGGCAAATTGAATGCCCACCCCTCGTTTAAATCGAATATTCCCGGCAAGGGTGCGGGGAACCCTTCGGACGCCACAAGGCTCGTCGGCGGACGGACCCAGCGGGCAACGCTCCAGCTAAGGCTGCCCGCCTGCCGAAAGCTCAATCGTCCCGAGCGACGACCGCTGCCCGGCGGGCGGGGCGTTTTTTTTCCAGCCCGTTTTCAATGTAAAGTCGCTGCACCAGGCACATGACAACGACCGCGAGCGGGATGCCAAAAAGCACGCCGAAAAATCCAAACAAGAGCGCGAAGCTCAACACCGCCACCAGCCCAAACGCCGGCGGCAGTCTTACCGCCCAGCGCTGCGCGAGCGGCGTGATGGCATGACCTTCCAGTTCCTGGACGACAAAATAGACAATGGCGGCATACAGCGCGGTTTGCGGACTATCGGTCAGCGCCACCAGCACGCCCGGGCCAAACGCAATCACCGGGCCCAAAATGGGAATAAAATTGAGCAGCCCGGCGATGATACCCAGCACCAGCGGCAGCGGCGCCCCGACAATCCACAGCCCCGCCCCGGTCAACACACCGATGCAAGTCATGGATACGATTTGTCCGAGCAGCCACTTCTGCAGCGATTCCCCACTCGCCAGCAGGGCCGCGCGCAGTTTGGGACGATAGCCCACCGGGAAGAGTCGGACGAAGCCGTCGAGGTACAAAGGCGGATTGGCCGCCAGGAAAATTCCGCCGAAGAACATGAGCACGGCATGCCCGGCCGTCACCGCGCTGATCGCCACGATCTTTTGGAGTCCCGCGAGGGAACTGCCCCCGCTTTCCTGCAGATCGGAGATTCGCGCGAGGATGAATTGCCCTGCAGGCTGGCTCTCCAACCAGGCCCTCACTTCCTCGATCGCCCGTGGCAGCCGTTCCCCCAGGCCCTCCAGTTGCTGGGCAATTTGGCGGCCAAACAACCACGCCAGTCCCCCGACGGCAGCCACCAACAGCAACACCACGACGGCGACGGCCCAGCGCTCCGACATCGGCGTGCGTCGGTGCAGCGGCCAGGCCAAAGTCCGCAACGCGACCGCAAACACCAGCGCGCCAAACGCGATCAAGAGCACATCGCGCAACACCCATGAAAGCGCGAAGACCGAAACAATGCCGCAAGTGATTCCCACGTAAGCCGCGAAACGGCCGAGCCCGAGCGGGCGCGGCGGCGCCCCACTCGATTCGTGGAGCGGAGCAGCCGGAGATGTATCCGCAGGACGCACGAGCAGAGACAGTAGCTCACCCGGTCTGCCAGTTCCCTCAGCCATTCACCCACCCCCGGCGTCTCTGGATCCATCCATCCCCCGCACTTTGCTCAAAGTATACCCGACTTGGGCCACTTTCCGCGCCCGTCCAAGGCGCCCCGCAAGTCCTTACCACGAAGACCACTGCAGCTGAACGAAACGGTGCGGCGGCGGCTGGTGATCACCGTTTATTCGGGCTGACGAGAGCTCCTGAAAACGCGGTCGGCCGGCCAAGCCCGGCATGGAGATCCCGCGCCACCACGGGCACGGCGCAGCCCATTACAATTTCATCAGCTCTGCCGCAGTCCACGCGCCAGGGTGACTCGTTGAGGCGTCACGAATGCGCTTAACGGTGGCCGCGTCGATTGGGTCCGCGCGTTGGTCCCACGCGCGCCGAATATAAGTCAGGATATCCGCGATCTGTTCGTCTGGCAGCACGCCCAAGGCCGGCATCTCCATGTCGAAGGTCTTTCGGCCCACCCGCACCCGGCCCTGCAATCCTCCCACCACGATCCGGACGAGGCGTTCCGGCGTGCCTTCCACCCATTCCGAATCGACGAGCTGCGGCGCGACGCCGTCCTGACCGCGGCCGTGCTCCTGATGGCATCCCGCACAAATCAGCGTAAAAGACTGTTTGCCCCGATTGAAGCGCGCCAGTTCGTCGGCGGTCAGCGGAGTCGGCGGCGCCAATGCCCCAACCTTGCCGGGCCACGTGACCAGATTTGCCGCCTTGGCCGCCGCCGAGGCGAGACCCTTCTCCGGCGAACGCTGCAAGCCCGAGAGAACAGCGGGTTCGGCGGTCAGGATAATGGGCCGCCGCGAGATCGACGACTCCGCCTGCGCGAAGCCGGACAATAAAGTTGCGCCCCAGTTGCCCTTGGCCGACGCGGCGAGTTGGAAAAAGCGCTCCACCCGTGGCGCCTGGCGTTGGTGCGCCACACAACTCGCGAGTTCACGTACCAAAGTGGCGCCGGCCGGCGTAAGCATATTCCAGCTCGTGTCCGACGCCAGGCTCTCCAGCACCTCGAGTTCGCGGTTGGCGAGTCCCGTGCCGATGGCATAGGCCAGCAGCGGGTCGTCGCCTGCGCTCGCGCGGGCCAGGTCGGTCATCAAGCGCTCGGCGGCCGGATCGCGGGCCTCGCCCAGCGAGAGCGCCACCTGGATTCGCACCTCGCGCGAAGCATCCGTCGCCAATCGCTCCAGTTCGCGCAGCATGGCTGCGCGCGTGGCGGGGGTGCGCAGTCGCGATTCGGTCAAACGCACGGCGGCATTGCGCACCCGTTCGTCGCGGTCGCGCAAAGCCGCGAGCAGCGTCGTCTCGTCGAGATGATCCAGCCCGTCGAGCGTCCAGAGCGCATGCAGCCGGCCGAGCGGATTTTGACCGGCGGTCGCGAGCGTTCGCAGCTGCGGCGCCACCGCTCCGTTGCCCGTTTCCACCAGCAGTCGTTGCGCGGTGTCGCGCCGCCATCCATTTGGGTCGGAGAGGAAATCCACCAACGCCGCCGGCGTCGCGTCGGCGAGCTTCGGCGCGGGACGCGGCGTGTAACCTTCCGGCACGATCCGCCAGATGCGTCCCCAGTGGACCGGCGACTCCAGGCCGCGATCGAGAATCTGTTTCCGCAAATAGGAGGTCAGCGAGGTCTTGTCCTCCAGAATGCCGTGATACATGTCGACAATATAGAGGCAGCCGTCGGGGCCGTTGGAAATCCACACCGGCCGAAAGCGTTCGTCGGTCGACGTGAGAAATTCCGTGTCGGTGTAAGCGTTCGTTGCGACGGTCTGGCCCTTGGCGTCACGTTTGAAGACATACCGTCGCACCAGATTTCCCGCCGGCTCGGCCACAAAACAATTGCCGTCGAATTCGGCGGGGAACGCCCCACCCCGGTAAATCGTCGGCGCGCAGGCGGCGGTGTACCGCCGCAATTTTCCATTCTCCAGAATGCCGGGCTGGTAGCCGCGGTTTACACCCGGGTTCACCCGGCTGGGCCAAACCCGCTCGTCGGGGCTGAAGTTGACATTCACGCCCTTCGCCTGCGGCTGATGGGGATTGCGCAACGTGTAGTGCGCCGGGATCAGATCGCCGCGGAGGCCGCTGGAATTGGAATTGTAATAAATCCGGCCCACATCGTCCTGGGTCAGCCCCCATTCCCCGCGAAAGATGTCCGGAGACGCCTGATACCCGCCCTGTTTATAGCGCAGCCGGGTGTAGAATTCCGCGAAGTAAATATGGTTGTCGATGTTCCACAGCGGCGAATTCGGACCGTGTTCCACCGCCTGCATATTGCCTTTTTTCGGCGAGCCCCAGCCGATGCCCGAGCCGAAATTGCCGAGGACGGAAACGCGCGGGCCGCCCTTGGCCGGCATCGACCAGAGGTTCGGCGGCTCGCCGACCAGCACGCCGCCACCCGCGAGGGCCAGGGCGCGCGGCATCACGAGTTGGTCGGCGAAAACCGTGCTGCTCTCCGCCCGACCGCCGTCGGGTCCGTTGAGCACCACGACGCGGCCCACCGGCAATTCTTCGCCATCCGAATCCACATTGTTCATGTAACCGCGCATCTCGGTGACCCAGATTTTACCCGCCGGATCGAATTGCATGATAATGGGGTCCTGCACCATCGGGTCGGACGCCACCAGTTCGATGCGGAAGCCGGGCGCGA
>JBEENF010000153.1:0-8194 GCA_041192325.1 Verrucomicrobiota bacterium | reverse complement strand
TCATACGAGGTAATCGTGACGCCGGCGGGAAAGGGATATTGAAGATATTGCACCACCCACAAGCGTCCGCGGTCATCGAACTGCATGTCGATCGGCTGACGGATCACCGGTTCATGCGCCGCAAGTTCAACCACGTAGCCGTCCGCCGCCCGCAGTTGTTTGAGACTTTCCGCCGGGCTTAAATGAGCGGCCGACCCGCCAATGCTCGATCCGCCGGGTTGAAAGATTTCGACCCGCGCTGCGACTTCGGGCGTGAAGCGCTTGGGCTCTTCTCCCGCGCGGAGGGTGCCGCCGCCGCCAAGGCAGGCGACGGCGACGATGGAGAAGGGAAGAACGGCGCCAATTCTTGGGGAGAACATAACGATCGGAACAAACGGATGGTGGAGAATTGAGACGCGCTACGGGGCGGTCCGAGTATCACGGGAAGAAAAGTTGCGGCACGCCATCATTGGCATCAATTGCGCGGGCCGAATACCTCCAAATCGGAAGACTACGGCGCCACCTTGGCAGCAAGATCCTGCACTTTTTCGACGATGATCTCTTCCACCGCCGCACCAAAGCGGTCGGGACGGCCAAAATAGATCATGGAATCGCCCCCCTCGTATCCGCCTTCATTCAGGACGCGGCGCGAGGGGATGTAAGCGAGGATGTCATTGGAGTAGCCGGCCACCCAAGTGCCATCGAAGCCATACTGGTTTTTCAGCCGCAAGGAGTAATCCGCCACGACTTCTCCGCCCAATGCGATGAACTTGAGGCCGGCTCCAAACTGCCAGATCTGCACCGGGTAAGGATAGGTGGCCGGCAGCTTGCCGTCGCGATTCAGCTCCTCGAGCAGCCGGCGCGCATGCAGTCGGGCATAGATGTTCTTGTCGGTTAACCGCGCCTGGAGTTCCTCCCGCGTGGGCGGCCGATGAAACGGCACATCGACCAGTTCGTAGGCGGAGCGCAAGGGACCGCGCAGCGGGGTCATCCTGCCGCGCAGCACTTCATCCGCCGCCGCGGCCAGAATTTTGCCGTAACTGCGCGCCAGCTCCTCGCCGGCCCGCGGCAGCGGGTTCGCATCGGCGCCACAACCTTGAACAAACAACGCTGTCGCCCCCGCGTGCTGCTTTTCAATTTCCTCCATGGCAAAGCCGGGCCAGTCGCCGCTGATCAGATAATCGCTCAGGGCGGTCGCGTGGGCCGCATACCCCACCACGACCGCCTGTAACTTCCGGCCGCCATCGCGGATCGCCAATACTGGAACATCGTGATCCACCGGCCCCGGCAGCGAGCGCCGCGGCCCGCGGCGCCGGTTGACCGCGATGCCCGCCAGCCCCTGACCGAACTCCACCGAGGCTGGCGCAAGGTTTTGCAGGGAACGCCCGATGGTTCCGATGATCTTCTCGATCAACTCGTCCGTGTAACGACGCACGACATCGCGCCCGGCGGGATCGAGATCGTAGAGCGGCATCAGCACGAGACCCGCCACGGGGCCGCTGTGGGTATGTGAGACATTGAGCACGAGCCGATCGCGCGTGAGCCCAAAGCGCTTCTCGCATTCCTGCGCGATGCGGTCAGCCATCTGCCGCTCGATGCCGACCAAATCCAACGTGGTGATCACGGCGGGTTTGCCCTCCGCATCCTGGAGCGCGAGCGCCTTGGCGAAAATATCCTGCCGCACGCCCGCCGAAGGCAGCTTGCGACTGCCAAATCCTGCCATCCAGATCGATTCAGTGGGGGTGATGACCGTCTTCGCCACGCCCGCTTTCCAACCCGTCTGTTCCTGAGCCGCCCCACTCCCGGAAACAAAAACCAGCCACGTGGCGAGGACGCCGAAAATTAGGGAAAGTTGGGCGCGAGAGTTCATGCGTTTTCTTTTTCCGAACGTTGCCACCGGACAGAACCGCAGTCCAACCACCGCCCCCGTTCACGTCAATTGCGAGGCACACCGGCCGCGTCCGGGGATGAACTCTTCAGCGAGAATCCTCGCCCCGCAGCTTCACTCGCCGACCTGCAGCGGTCCGTCGCAGGCCGCCAGTTCCTGAAGCTCCGCGTCGGTCCGCAGCACGCGTATGCGCAGGCGATATTTTCGGCTCTCGCCCGGCGCGAGGGTCGAGTTCACGGAGACGTGACGATCACGGGCGCGACCGAGCAGCGAGCCATAGAACGGCTCGAGCCCGCTGACAAAAGAACCGCGCGGGCCATAGTGCTGCCAATGAGCCAGCCGCGGAAACGCTGCGGAGGGGTAAGTAAACTCAAGTCCGGTTTTCAGCCGATGGTTGATCAAGCCCACGCGGCAGTTCCCCGCTGGATCCGGCTCAACGTTGACAATCAATCCCCGCTCACCGCTGCCGGCGTGCTCCGGCAGACCGCTGGGAACCTGCTTGAGCCGATTCAGGGCCGGAGCGTCCATCGGCTGGAGAATATCCTGCCCGGGCGGGGGCGGCACGATCCAGTATTGGGCGCGGCCGCGATAAATGAACTGCGCCGCCTCATCAAGGAGCGGGTAACCCAGGTTGCAATGGTACAACCAGTGGTGCGCGCTGGACGTATCCCCGACATTGATCACTTCGTCTTCAATCACGATCTCGGGCAGACCAAGCGTGCAGCGATATAGCCGGCGCACCTCGAACGACGGGCCGAAAACCCGGGTGTCACGCACCACGAGCGCGAGCGACATTTCGCGGGACTGCCGGTGTGAACTGGGATTAAGCAGGCTTTCGATCACCGCGGGGCTGCTGGAGTAGCGGCCATGCAACGAGGTTTTGGCCCCGTCTTCGACGTGCGGTCCTCCCATGTATTCGGGGCCGCACGTCGTCAACAATCCGCCCGCCCACCCGCGCAGCCATTCCGCATCCTGATTATAAGCCGGGCTCGGCGCCCGCAGGCCGTTGGGCGACAGGTAAGCGAGGCCCACATCATTATAGGCCGCGTCCACGATGTCGCCGCCGCGATCGAGCGCGATGGTGAACCGCAATCCGCCGCCCGTATCGACGAAGGCAACGCGTACGCCGGCCGTTCCACCAGCGCCGGGGGCATCGAGCGAACCGGTGCGAATTCCTCCCACTTGGAGGACATTCTCAAACTTCTTCCAATCGAACGACGGAGTGGCGGGAGCAGGCGTCATGGAGATGAATTAAAGCGTTACCAGGGCGGCAAGGCCAGGGTGCCACCATCGAGCACGATGGACGTGCCGTTGATGTAACCGGCCTGATCACTCAGCAGGAACGCCGCGGCTTGCGCGATGTCGAGCGGTTGACCCAGGCGGCGGACTGGAATGCGCCGCGCCACATCGGCGTAGAGTTCCTCGACCGGCTTGTTCCACCCCTCGCAGCTTGCCGCCAGCATGGGCGTATCAATTGTTCCGGGACAAACCCCCGCCACGCGGAGCCAGCCCGCGTGATCCGTGGCCAGACAACGGATCAGAGCCTCCAGGGCGGCCTTCGAGGCGCAATAGAGCGCATGGGCGGGAAAGCCCACAAACGCCGCCACCGACGTGGTGATGACGAGGACGCCTTTCCCCTGACGCTCCATGACCGGCAGCACGTGCTTGGCCGTCAGGAAGACACTCTTGACGTTGACGTTCATCACCTTGTTCCAAATCGCGTCGTTGAACTCAGTGACTTTTCCCCGGGCCCACACCCCGGCGTTGCAGTGCACGCCATCGATGCGGCCATACAGTTCAACGGCCCGCGCCACCATGGCCTGCACGCTGCTCTCGTCGGAAACGTCGACAAACACAAAACGGGCCTCGTGACCCGCGGCGCGCAATTCCGTTTCCAGCTTTTTGCCCGGTTCCTCCTGATTCGAAGCCAGCACGACGCGCGCGCCCAGCGTGACGAAATGCCGGCTGCACGCTTCGCCGATACCCGAAGTGCCGCCGGTGACGATGATGACTTTGTCTTTAAGGGACATAAATTTATTTCCAGGGGAGATCGTCGTCGGACGAGAACGTCATGAATTCGATGACCGCTCCGTCGCGCAGGACAAAAGCGACGTGGAAGCCCGGGGAAGGGCTGAAAGGCTCGATCAACACGTTCTCGCCCACCAAGGCGGCCTGCATGTCATCCACGCGAAAAGCGATGTGCGGCAGGTCGCGGACGGGCCCGGTGACGGGGCTCTCCTTTTCAAAACGAAGAAATTCCACGTGGTAGCGATGCTTCCGGGGATCGGTCACCCAAACCTTGGTGTCGGCGACGTACACCTCGCCCGGCTGACTCACGTCCGTCGGCAGGCCCATGTGGTGGAATTGCTGCTTGAATGCTTTGCTCATAGGGATCGGGCCGCGATGGCGCGATCGGCCATGCGGAAAAAGTCGTTTTCCGGCGCATAACCGAGGACCGAGCGGGCCCGCGTGATATTGATTTCGAAAGGATGATAATCCGGGCAGCGGAGCTCGACGGTCGGCACGCCGAGTTTCGCGGAAAGATAATCCGCCGCGACGCGGTAGTCGAAAGGCGCCGGGCCCGCGATGTTGAAGGTCTGGTTCAACGCCGAGGGGTTTCCGATTGCCCGTTCAAACCCCTGCATCACGTCATCGATATGTACGATGTGGCGGCGCAGGGGCACTCCCGCGCCGTCCGTCAGCACCGGAATTCGCTCCTGTTGGGTGCGGACCAATTCGAGGACATCCGGGCCCGGTTCGCCAAAGCCGTGGCCCTTTTCCGCCGGCCGCACGTTGTGCAACAGCGAAAAATGGTTGAGCAATTCCGCCCCGTCGAAAACCCAGGACGAGCGCAGCACCGTGATCGGCACTCCGTATTGGATCGAGTACTGCTCCGCCATGACTTCTTCCATGACCTTCGAGAACGCGTAATATCCGGGGTAGGCCATCAGGCGGTGATTTTCGTCGATGGGAATCGGTTGGGGATAGAACCAGATGCCAAACGCCGCGTCGCCGCTGACGAGGATAAACTGGCGGACCTTGTGCCGCCGGCACGCCTCCAGGACGTTAAAAGTGCCGCGCACACTCACATCGAAAAACGTGGCGGAATCTTCCTTCGCCGTGGCGAGTTGGATCACCACCTCCGCGCCGCTCACCACCCTGTCCACTGCATCCGAATCGGCGATACTGCCGGCGATGGATTCGACGTGGCGACCCGGGGCGGGCGTTCGATGGATGAGCGCCCGCGTCGCATAGCCGCGTTGCTCCAGCATCGCGAGTACCCGGCGCCCCAATTTGCCGGAAGCGCCGAAAACCGCTGCGGTCCGGGCACTCATGGCAAGGACCGGACAACCGCGCCACCCGTCGCGCGCAAAGAAAGGAAAGTCATGGCAGGGTTGGGTTATCCCTGACTACAAGGTGACCACTTTGCCGGTGGCCGCCGATTCCTCGGCCGCGAGGCACGCCCGGACCGCCTCGCGCGATTCCTCAGGGGTGATAACCGACGGCCGATTGCCTTGCGCGACGCAATTCACGAAATACGAGAGTTCCTCCCGCAAGGCTCCGGCGCGCACGCCGTGGATCGAAGGCCAGTAGGTCGTATCCGGCGAGTGCCACCCCGTCTTGTCGACGATGGAAAAATTCGGGTGCGTGTCGTGGATATAGATCGAGCCTTCCGTGCCATTGATCTCCATCCGCTCGTCGATTTGAAACGCCGTGGTGTCAGGCAGGCACCAGTTGTCTTCCAGCACACCCGTGGCTCCGCTGTCGAAGCGATACATGGTCCAGCCGAGATCGGGATTCTTGAAACCGCGCACATTCACGGTTTGGGCGTAGGCGCTGACAATTTTCGCGCCCGTGTACCACAACATCAAATCCGTGTCATGCACGCCGTCCCCGATGATGGGTCCGATCTTCGGCAACACCTGGGCGCCGACAAAGGCCGGCAGGTTGCGGCGCGCGTAAAGCGAGATGATCTTTCCGATTTTGCCGGCGGCAATCTCCTGCTTCGCGGCGGCATAGCGCGGATTGAACCGGCAGATATGCCCCACCATGAAAAACCCCTTGGCCTTTCGCGCCTCGGTGACGATTGCGTCGCAATCCACCACGGTCGACGCCATCGGTTTTTCGAGAAACACGTGCTTGCCCGCCCGCAGCGCGGCCACGGCGGGCCCGGCATGCTGGTCCCACATCGTGGTGATGCTCACCGATTCCAGCTCGGGGTCGGCGAGCATGCGCTCATAATCCGTAAACTGGCGCTGCACGCCGAACGTTTTCCCCACTTCGGCGAGCCGCGCCGGATTGCGCGTGCAAAGGGAATGCAGCTCGAGATTCGGCAGCCCGGACAGGGCTTCGCAGTGTTTTTCGCCGAACCAACCCAGACCAATCACCCCGTGTTTTATTTTCTTCATAGGATTGCTTCAGGTTCCCAGACGAAAGATCGAGTCCATGGCCCGACTGGTGTTATGGATGAGAACCTCCGGACAATGTTTGTAGAAAGGCACGGGCGGAATCATTTCAGCCGCGATCCATCCGTCGTAGGAAATCTGGCGCAAAGCCTGGACGACGGCGGGCCAGTTCACATCGCCGGACAGAAGGTCGCAAAACCCATCGATCGTGCCGACGTTGCGGCGGAAGTCCTTGAAGTGCACCCGGCGGATCCGGCGCTCGAGAATGCCGATCCAATGTTCGGGGTAGCCCGTGATCAGCGCATTCCCCACATCGAAATAACTGCCGGCGCGCTCGCTCTGCAAAGCGTCGATAAACGCCTTCATTTCCAGCGGACTTAGCAGAAATTTATTCCAGACGTTCTCGACGCAAAGGGTGACGTTGGCGCGCTCCGCCGCGGGCAGCGCGGCTTTGAGGAACGCGTGGGCGCGCGCGTGCGCGACCTCGTAAGGCACCACTTCGCCGCCCGGGATGAAATCCACCCCGACGGATCCGGGTATGACCAAAATGGCATTAACGCCGAGATGGGCCGCGCTCTCGATTTGCTTGGCCAGAATCTCCGCGGCGCGTTGCCGGACAGCCCCATCATTGCTCGCGGCATTGCTCCCCCAATAGAGCCCGGTGGCAAGGCCGCTGACCTGAAGTCCGGCGGCCTCGATTTTTTTCCGGATGGCCTGGACTTCGGCGGGCGTGCTTTTCAAGCCGACCGGCCCGGCTTCGGTGAGATCGATTTCAAACCCCGCGAATCCGGCGTCGCGCGCCGTGGCGAGCTGGCGGTCGAGGGTCCAGTCCGGGGGAAACGACCAGGTGCTGATGGCTTTCTTCATGGGAATTAGCGGAGTTTGACGGTGCGCCCCGTGGCCGCGGATTTGATCTCGGCGATGACCGTCCGGACGGACTCGGCGCCTTGTTGCGGGGTGGCAATTTCCGGGTGACGATCCGCTTCGATGCAGTCGATGAAATAGCGCAGTTCGTTCGCGTAACCGCCGAGCGAGGAGATGTTGCCCTTCGTTCCGCTCGTCTTGCCGACCTTCGGACTCGCGAAAGGCATGGGTTTACGCGGACCCTTTTTGCCGGTGATCATCAAGGTCGGGCTGACGCGGCTATTGAACTCGATCACGGCATTTTCAAAAACCGCTTCGAAGCCCATCTGAAATCCCCACTCGGGCGGATAGTTCCACCCGCCCTCGGCGGTAACCGCGATCCCATCGAAGTGATAGGTGGTGAAGAGGTGACTCCAGCCCGTCGGATCCTTCGTTCCCACGGAGGTGACCGCCTTCGGCTTGCCGAGAAGGTGATGCACGTAGTCCGTATCATGGATATGCAGATCGAAGGCGGCGCCGCCGGACAAATCCTCCTTGTTGACCCAATCGCCCACACTGTAACCAGGCCGCCCGGAGCGTCGATACAGCGAGAGACTGAGCAAACGGCCGCCACGATTGGCCCGGGTGAACCGTTCCAGCGCCTGATATTCCGGCCAGAAGCGGATGCATTGGCCAATCTGCATCTTGACGCCCGCCTTCGCCGCGGCGGCCGCCAGGCTGTCGGCCTCGGCTGCGGTGGCAGCGAAAGGCTTCTCGCAGAAGACATGCTTGCCCGCAGCGAGCGCCTTCCGGACGTATCCCGGATGCAGCTTGGTGGGCACGCAGATATCGACGACATCGATGGCCTCAGCCGCCAGCGCTTCATCCAAATCGCGATAGACCGGCGTCGAGAGCCCCAGCCGCTTGATCTTGCTTTGGGCGGCATTGACGTCGTGGTCGACGACCGCGGCGAGCTTGGCCTTGGAGAGGGCGGAATAGACTTGGGCGTGCACTTCGCCCATGAAGCCAAAACCTGTAACAAGTATTTTTTGCATTCGAAAGTTGAGCTGGAAATTGT
>JBEENF010000152.1:0-8218 GCA_041192325.1 Verrucomicrobiota bacterium | reverse complement strand
CTTTTGCGTTGTCCACTCCGTCCGCCATCTCGTCGAACTCGGGGCCGCACGCCAGCCGCACGCTTTTGGTATGGCCGCTCGCTGGCTTTGGCAGGAGTCCTGGCCGGTGATGGGCCTCACGTTGCTTCTCGGCGCTTTACTCGCGTGGCATTGGGGCGGCGGACTTAATCCAGACACCCTTATGCTACGGCTCATTTTCGTGGGCTTGGCGGCGCTGACCATGCCGCACATGGTGTTGATTTACTGGTGGCATCGACGCGGAGAACCTGCTCCCGGCGATCTTTTTGCCAAGGCTGAGGTCGGTTAAACGGCAGAGGCAGTCCCCCAAAGTTGGATGAGCCGGGATCGACCCGGGATCGAAGAAGCTGCCCGTGCTTGGCAATGCCGGCGCGGGCCGGCGGCTTTATCCAAGGAGCGACATGAAATCGGGAATGCGAGACCAAGTGGAAGGCAGTTTGAAGGAAGCCAAAGGCGCGGCCAAGAAGTCGGTGGGCAAAGCCACGGGCGATGTGGGGATGAAGGCTGAAGGCGCCGTTGATGCGCGGCGGGCAAGGCCCAGAAGAAGACGGGACAAATCAAGCGCGACGTCACGCGTGACTGAGAGGAGAAAACGGCGAACGGAATCCGCCCGGCCCGCCCTCAGGGTCTGACGCGGCGGGCACCGACCCCGGCCGTTGCTGTGACTGCCCCAGCGAGGGCAGCGGTGACACCGGGCGGCGTCGATACCCGCGGAAGACGACTGAGATGCGACGGCAACAAAGACGCCCGCCGCCCTCTGCGGCGTGGTGAGCGGTCCGCCGTCAAGGGTGGGAGAAAATCCCGGTGGCAATTGGCCCATACGGTTGTCCCGGATCACCTGATGTTCAAGCAGCGGGGGCATGAGACATAGTGCAGCATGAAAACCATCCACATCGCAGAGATGATCGCCGATGGCGGCAGAGAAGGGACCGTGGAAGCGGCGGGCGGACATTTCCGCGTGCCGCTCTCGACCGACGAGCGGGAGGACAGCGTGACGCCCGAGCACCTTTTTGGCGGCGCCTATGCGGCGTGCTTTCTTGGTTCGCTCAAAAATGCCGCCGAGAAAGCCCACCTCACCCTTGAAGGGGTGACCGTCGTCGCGCGGACGCACCTCGAGGAAGACGACCGCGGCGAGTATCGCCTGAACGTGGATCTTCGCGCGGCGCTTCCCGGGGTGAATGCGAGCGACGCCAGGCGCCTGTTGAATCTTGCCCATCAGACCTGCCCTTACTCGAAAGCAACCCGCGGCAACATCAACGTAACCCTCGGCTTCGACTAATCAGGATCTTATGCCTCAGCCCGGCCTGGAAGTGGGCGCGCAGTTTGCCAACGCCTCGGCATCAGCTTAAACTTTCAGTCCCTCGCCATGCGAATTGTATGCCCTGCATTTCCCGAGGGCGGCACGATCCCGTCCTACTACGCCAAGGCGGGCGACAATATCAGCCCGCCTTTGGTGTTGTGCGAGGTGCCGCCGGCCGCGCGCAGCCTCGCCCTTATCCTCGAAGACCCCGATGCGCCCCGCGGTTTGTTCACGCATTGGATCGTCTTCAACCTCCGGCCCGATGCGACCTTCGGCGAGAATCAGGTGCCGCGCGGCGCGCGCCAGGGAAAAAACAGCTGGGACGAACCCAGATATGGTGGACCCCAGCCGCCGGATCGCGAGCACCGCTATTTTTTTCGTCTCTTCGCGTTGGACGACATTCTCGACCTCCCGGACGGTGTCACGCGGGACGAACTCGAAGCCGCCATGTGCGGCCATGTAATCACCCAAGCCGCGTTGATGGGACGGCATGCCCCCCTCGCGACGGGGGCGTCGGATTAGAATCGGGTCCGCGCCGGAAACTTCACGCCAGACGGGCCCGATCATGAGGTCCGGAAAGGTCCAGGAGAGGCCCCAGCGGCACGATTTGGGTCGGATTGATTTCCGTGTGCGTCACATAGTAATGGCGCTTGATGTGATCGAAATTCACCGTCTCGGCGACGCCGGGGGTTTGATACAAGTCCTGCAGAAAACCCTGGAGGTGGGGGTAGTCCACGATGCGGCGCAGGTTGCATTTGAAGTGCCCGTGATACACGGCGTCAAACCGGACGAGCGAGCAAAATAGCCGCCAATCCGATTCCACCGGCCAAGGCGCCAGCAAGTAGCGCTGCCGTGCCAGGCGTGCCTCCAGCTCATCCAGCGCGGCAAACAGCGCGCGCACCGCTTTTTCGTAGGCGGACTGGCGCGTGGCAAAGCCGGCGCGGTAAACGCCGTTGTTGACGGCCTCGTAGATCATGGCGCTGAGTTCCGCCTGCGCGGTCGTGAGCGCGGGGGGAAAGAGATCGGGCGCGCCCGGAGCCGGGCGGGCCAAAACCTCGTTGAACATCCGGCAGATATCGTCCTCCGAGTTATTGACGATCCGACCGCTCTTTTTGTCCCACAACACCGGCACCGTCCAGCGGCCGCGGAAATGCCGGTCGCTCGCAAGGTAAGCGTCCCGGAGAAAACCAAAGCCGTTCACGGGATCGGAGGAATATCCCGGGCCGTCGCGGAAAGCCCAGCCACGATCGTCCCGCACCGGGTCAACCACGGTCAGGCCGACGCTACGTTCCAGCCCCCGCAACTGCCTGACAATGACGGTGCGATGAGCCCACGGACACGCCAGCGACACATAAAGATGATAGCGCCCCGCGTCGGGCGTGTATCCACCCGAGCCCTCCAGTAGTATCCAATCGCGGAAGGCGTCCTCCTGCCGTCTGAACTCTCCTGTTTCGGTCGCTTCTGCTGGAAACTGGCTGCGTGGTGGCATGGCCCACGCTGGAGCCGTTCCGGGGTGACGCAACTTTTCGCCGGCGGCCCGATCAGCGGCTGGCGCGCGGCGGCGGGAACTTCAGCGGTAGAACGAATGCGCTCCGAGCGTCACGGTTTGAGCGAGCCGGCGGGTCCAGTAAACGCGTTCGTCCGTCCGGGTGAAGTGCGTCGCGCCTCCCGTCGGATCGTGCCACGCGTCGAGCCGCGCTGCTTCGTCCACGATGGCCACTGCTCGCCGCCACGTTGGGTCGCGTTGGGCGCGCTGCAGGGTTTGCGCCCACGCTTCCTGTCCGCTGGTGAATCGGTTTAACGCGCTGAATTGCTTGGGACGAAGCACCGTCGGGGCGAAAAGTTCCGGCAGCGCGCGCGAACGATTGCGAATCACGGACATCACGCCGCGCAAACCCAGGTCGCCTTGGGAAGCCGCTTCAAGCACAAGGCAGGCGGCCACCATGTCGCGTTCGTCGCTTGTCAGAACATAACGGGGAATCACCAGCTGCACCCGGACGGGGGAGGTGGGCGGCGCTACCGTCGCCTTGGTCGGCGGAATGCCGGCGAGGTTCGGGCCACTCTCCGCGTGGGATGCCGCCATCCAGCAGGGCCCCATCAGAACGGCCACTGCCACCCACGCTCTGATCTCGTTTCTCACCCGGGCAGAATCGCAAATCGGGCTTCCGTTCAGAATGGGGTGGGCGACCCCCTGCGCGTGCTTACGGGGTCGGGAATTTTGAACCAGGGTAGGCGGGCAACCCACCGGCTGCGTTCTCCCCACCGCGCCACAGCCGCAACGTGATTGATCCCGCCCGGGCGCCGCGCCAAAACGTTTTCATGTCCTATTTCTCTCCGCTTATTGTGATGGGCCTCTTTCTAACGTGCTCGCTCCAAGCGCAGCTGCGGACGGAGCCGGCCGTAAAACTATCCGAGGTGGTCGTAACCCCGAGCCGCTTTGGTGTCGCGGAGGAAAAACTGGCCATCGGAGCCTCGCTCACCAGCGCGGAACTCGAAACCCTGCCGCAGATCGGCGACGACTTGTACCGCTCGATCGCGCGGCTGCCGGGGCTGGCCGCGGATGACTTTACCGCCAAGTTTTGGGTGCGCGGCGCGCCCAACGGCGAACTGTTGGCGCGCTTCGACGGCGTGGAGTTGCTCGAGCCGTTTCATCTCAAGGACGTCGATGGCGCGCTTTCGATTGTCGATCCGCAGGCCGTGCGCTCGCTGGATCTCATTACGGGGGGATTCACCTCGGAGTACGGCAACCGCCTCGCCGCGGTGCTCACAATCGAATCCAAGACCCCGGCCGCCCCGCGCACCAGCCTGGGCCTCAGTCTGACGGGCCTCGGGGGCAGCCACGAGGGTGTCTCTGCGGACCAGCGGGGGCGCTGGCTGGTGGCGGCGCGGAGGGGCTATCCCGATGTCGCGCTCAAGGTTGCGAACCGGGATGACGATGTCAGCCCGCGTTATTGGGATGCGCTGGCGAAGTTTGAATATCAGGTCACGCCGACGGACACGGTGTCATTTCATGTGCTGCATGCGGCGGATACCCTGCGTTATGAGCGCACCAACAACCCCTCGCTGCGCAGCAGCTACGACAGTGATTACGCCTGGGTCCGGTGGCGGGCGAAACCGGCGGCGTCAGTCGCCGGGGAGACGGTGGTTTCCCTGGCGCGACTCACTTGGAATCGCGCCGGCAGCGGTCGACTCGATGGGTTTCCGTTTTCGCTGGACGATCACCGTCGCCTCGATCTCACGAGCCTGCGCAGTGAATGGAGCCTCGGCTGGGGCGACCGCGCCTGGTGGCGGGGCGGCGTCGAGGCGCAGCAGGGCAGCAGTCGATACGATTATGCGCTTTCCAACCAGCGCACCGGCGTGGAGGCAGGTCGGCAGATTGTGGTGACGCAGACGAGGAACGCACGGCTGCGACCCGATGGCTCCGCCTTCGGGGGGTTTGTTGCCCTGCGGACGCGGCCATGGGCGAGCCTGACCGTGGAGCCCGGGGTGCGGTATGACCGGCGCAACTACACGGGCGACCGGGACGTCAGCCCGCGTTTGAATGCTTCGCTGGCCCTCGGTCGCGCGACCGTGCGCGCCGCCTGGGGCATCTACCGGCAGTCGGAGGGATTGCATGAGCTGGAGGTTGCGAACGGGCAGAAAACGTTCGGGCCTTCCGAGCGGGCCGAGCACCGGGTGATCGGCATCGAGCGGGCGGTGGGCCGCGGCACGCTGGTGCGGTTAGAGGCCTACGAGAGGCGTTCCACGCGTTTGCGCCCGCGGTGGGAAAATTTGGAAAACCCTTACGATCTCTTTCCCGAAGCGCAGGAGGATCGGGTGCGACTCGATCCCAAACAAGGCCGCGCGCGCGGAGTCGAAGTGCTGCTCTCCGGGCGTCCCGACCCGCGGCTGACCTGGAATGCCAGCTATGCCCTGGCGCGGGCCGAGGAGCAGCTGGGCGCGACGTGGATTCCCCGGGCGCGCGATCAACGGCACACATTCTATGCCGACACCACCTTCGCACCGAATACCCGCTGGTCGCTTAGTGCCTCGTGGCAATATCACAGCGGCAGTCCCACCACGGACGTCGTGTATTCGCTTGCCCCGTTGACCAATGGCCGCCGGTTGCTCGTCTCTGCCAACGGTCCCCTCTACGGCTTGCGCCTGCCGGCGTATCACCGGCTCGATTTGCGCGCGACGCGTCGCATCCACATCGGCCGCGGAGATTTGCGGGTGTTCCTCGATGTATTCAACGCCTACAATCACACCAACGTGGTGGGCTTCGATCACCGCGTGACGATCGCCGGCGCGCAGCTGACCGTGGTACGCAAGCCGCGCGAGCAGCTGCCGCTCCTGCCGAGCGCCGGGGTGAATTGGGAGTTTTAACCGTCCCTTCCCGCTGGTTCGGTCCTCGCCTTTGAAAGTCCGGCCCAGGTAATGGAGCGGGGGCAGAGGCGCCACGGCGCCATCGCGCCCGTCCCTCCCTACGCCTTGGGCCGGAAGACCGCCGGGGCCGTTCCCGTCACTTCGAGCCGCGCGCCGCCGATCAGGTCGATACAGTAGGGAATCGCGGGAAAAACCGCTTCGAGATTTTCGCGAATCGCCTTCGGTCGACCCGGCAGATTCACGATTAACGTGCGACCTCGGGTGCCCGCCGTCTGCCGGGAAAGGATCGCGGTCGGCACGTATTTCAACGACGCGCTGCGCATCAGTTCACCAAAACCGGGAAGTATTTTTTCGCAGACCGCCACCGTTGCTTCCGGCGTCACGTCGCGCGGCGCGGGGCCGGTTCCGCCCGTCGTGACGACCAGACAACACCCGGCTTCGTCCGCCATCCGCCTGAGCTCCGCTTCAATGCGCGGGCGTTCATCTGGAATCACCTGGTAGTCGGTGTCGAAGGGGGTCGCAATCCACTCCTGCAGCAGGGCGACGCAGGCCTTGCCGGGAATGTCTTCATAGACGCCGGCGCTGGCGCGATCGGAAATATTTAGGACGCCAATTTTCGCGGTCATGGATGCAACGAAGTAAACGCCAGGCGGCTGCTGAAGGGAAACTTTCTTTGCCGGTGGCTCACTGCGGCAGCTCGGCGGCGAAGGCTTGCGTGATGGATTCCGGAGTGACCCCTTGGGCGCGCAGGGTCCGCAACGCGAGCGCGTCATGCCGCTTGGCCAGCCGCACGCCTTGATCGTCTTTCAGCAGCGCGCAGTGGAGGTAACCCGGCGCGGCGTGACCGAGCGCCTGCAGGACCAGCAGCTGGCGAAAGGTGCTCTTGATGAGATCGGCGCCACGCACCACCTCCGTGATGCCCAGCTCGGCGTCGTCCACGGCGCAGGCGAGTTGGTAGCTGGGGGTGTCGTCTTTTCGCCAGACGAGAAAATCCCCGAAATCGCGCCCGGCCACGGCGCTTTGCGGCCCGCAGGCGGCGTCGACAAACCGGACCACCTCTTTGTCTGGCACGCGCAACCGCCAGTTCACCGCCACGGTTTCTCCCAGCGGAGGCAGGGGCGCGTCAGCCGGGGGACGGAATTGCGCGGGGTAAACCGGCTCGTCATCCGGCCCGCCTTCGTGCGGGGCGCCGGCGGCTTCGAGCACATCGCGCCGGGTGCGGGTGCACGGGTAGATTAAATTCGCGGCGTGCATTTTCTCCAGCGCGGCGCGATACCGCGGCCGGCGGCTGCTTTGCGAGATCATCGGCTCTTCCCACTCCAGCCCGAGCCAGCGGAGGTCCTCGATCATGGCGGCTACAAAATCCAAACGAAAGCGGATGGCGTCGAGATCGTCGTTGCGCAGCAGGAGCACGCCGTGGGCGGCGCGCGCGCGTTGTTGGGCGACCCAGAACGTGCGCGCATGTCCCAGGTGCAAATGCCCGGTGGGCGACGGCGCCAGACGCCCGCGATAAGGAGAAACAGAGGAAGACACGACGGCACGGAACTAGACGGTAACGCGCCCAGGCCGCAACCCAACGGTCGCCCGTCCCGAATTGGGCGCGGCCCCGGGGGAAGAGGGCGGTCAGGATCGAGATCGTGCCCGGGATGATGGGCGCACCTCGTTTTGTTCGTGTCATTTCACCGCCGTTCGTGGTTGTTCACGGGCGCCATGACCAAGTTGCTTTGCGTCTATTGTTCCTCCAGCGACCGGCTGCCGGCCAAATACGCCGCCGTCGCCACGGCGCTGGGCCAGGAGATGGTCCGGCAAGGCTGGGACCTCGTCTATGGCGGGGGCAAAACGGGGCTGATGGGCGCGACCGCTCGCGCCGTGAAGCAAAGCGGCGGCCGCGTGATCGGCGTGATTCCCGAATTCATGAAGGCGCGGGAACTCGCCTTTGATGAGGCCGACGAACTCGTGACCGTCATCACGATGCGGGAACGCAAGCTGCTGATGGAGGCGCGTGCGGATGCGTTTCTGGCACTGCCCGGCGGCTGGGGCACCCTCGAGGAGATCATGGAAATCCTCACGCTCCGGCAGCTCGATGTGGTGAAAAAACCGTGCGTGCTGCTGAACCAGGAGGGGTTTTACGACCCGCTGCTGCAGCTCTTCGCGAAGATGCTCGAGGATAAGTTCTTCAAGCCCTCGAATCTCGATCTCTTTCGCGTGGCGACGGAAGTGCCCGCGGTCTTCACCGAGATCCAGGCGGCGGCAGGGGTGCAGGCGGATTCGAAGTGGTTCGACACGCGGTGAACCCGTCAACGGCGCCTGCGATCGACCCCCGCGCGCCGGTGCTCGAATTGTTGCGCGCCTATGCCGCGTGCACGACGGATCGCGAACAAAGCCGAACAGCCGTCGCCATGATCGATTTTGTCCAAAACGAAGCCGGCTGTCTCTGGCGTTCCTGTGTCCCGGGGCATCTCACCGGCTCGGCCTGGATCGTGAGTCCCGATCGCACGCGCGTTTTGCTCACGCACCACCGCAAACTCGACAAAT
>JBEENF010000151.1:0-8229 GCA_041192325.1 Verrucomicrobiota bacterium | reverse complement strand
TTCCCCAGCCGGTCAAACCCCGCGCCATGTCGCGCGAGGGACGGTGGCGGCTGGTCGCGGCCGGACTCCGGATGATGGCGGCACTCGGCATTGTGGCGACGCTCGCCTGGGGCGGTTGGCAAGTGGTCTCGGCCCTGCGGGAAAACGCCAAATCCATGCCCGCCGCCGCCCGGGCGGCGCCGCTAAAAAAAGTGGAGCTCAAAACCAATGTTGAGGGCGTGCTGAACCGCGACCCCGATTGGCTGGGACTCACGCTGGCGCTGCCGAAGAACATCACCTTGATGGAGGTGGACCTGCGGCAACTGCGGGAACGGCTGCTGGAGGATGGCCAGGTGCTGACCGCCAATCTCACGCGCAAATTTCCCGACCGGCTGGCGGTGCAGATAACCGAGCGCTCGCCGATCGCCCGCCTGATGGTGGAATCGGCGCCCGGCGAATCCGAACGGTACCTCGTCGCGCGCGACGGTGTCATTTTTCGCGGCGCCGGTTACGATTCCAAGCTGATCGCCACGCTGCCCTGGCTGGACGGCGTCACGATTACGCGTCAGGGACGCGGGTTTCTTCCGCTGGCCGGCATGGACCGAGTAAGCGACCTGCTGGCCGAGGCGCTGCACAACGTGGAACATCTTTACCAGACCTGGCGCGTGGTTTCGCTGGCCCGGTTGCAGTCGGATCGCGAAATCGAAGTGCGCAGCCGCGCGCCGCATGCCGTGACCATTGTCTTCAACGCCAACGGGGACTTCTTCCGGCAACTGGCCAAGCTTGATTATCTCTGGGACAAGCTGGCGGGCCGGCCGAACATTCAGGCCCGAATCGATCTCACGCTCGGCCGCCAGGTTCCCGTCGTGATTGAGCCCCGCGCCCTCGCGCCCGAAGGCCCGAGCGCGCTGTTGCAGCAACCCACGGTATCCACGTTCTCCGCGCTTCCCGCTTTTTCCTTCCAGCCCAAACGTGAGTTCTAGAGCCACTTTTATCGCCGCCGTCGAAATCGGCACCTCAAAGATCACCGTTCTGCTCGGTGAATACACCGGTCGGGAGCTTGCGATCATCGGCCGCGGCGAATGTTCGTCCCGCGGCGTGATCAAGGGAATGGTCGTCGACTACAAGGCGGCGAGCGAATGCACGCACAGCGCCCTGGAGCAAGCGGAGCGTGAAGCCGGCGAACGGATCGACTTCGTTTTTCTCGCGCAGAGCGGCGGCCATCTCGAAGGGTTCTACAACGAGGCCTCGGCGAGCGTTAAGGCGTCCGACAACATGATCGACGCGGGGGATATTCGCACGGTGTGCGATCTGGCGCGATCCAAGGAACTGCCGACCGACCGAATGGTGGTGCACCATATCCGGCGGCCGTTTCGGGTCGACGGCAGGCTCGTGCCGGGGAGTCCGGAACACTTGGTCGGCCAGCGGCTGGAAGTTGGCTACTGGACGGTGCATGGGCAGGAACAACGCCTGGCGGATAACATTCACGTGATTCGCGGTTTTCATCTCGAAGTGCGCGAACTGGTGCTGGCGAGCCTCGCCTCCGGCTACATGGTGACCACGGCCGAGGAGCGGCAGCACGGCGTGCTGGTGATCGACATCGGGGCCGGCACGACTGATTTTGTGCTTTATCGCGATGGCGCGCCGCACACCACTGGAGTCGTGCCGGTCGCGGGCGCGCATCTCACGAACGACCTGAGCATTGGCCTGCGACTGACCGACGGCCAGGCGGAGAAATTGAAGCTGCGCTACGGCCGGGCGAATGTGCAGACCCGGGACAAGGCGCAGAAAGTCTGGCTCGATGGAAACTTCGCGATCGGCGATCGCCAGTTTCCGCAGCAGGCCATCGAGCAGATCACCTCTGCTCGCATCTGGGAACTATTGGAAGTCGTGAAGAAAAAGATGGGGAATGCCTTCTCGCCGGAAACGTGCGCCGCGGGGGTGGTGCTGACGGGCGGAACGGCGCGGCTGGCGGGAATCGCGGAAGCAGCGGCCAAGATCTTTGGCGTTCCGGCTCATCTCGGCGAAGCTCCCAACTCGGTGAGTGAAAACCTGCGCGATCCCGGATATCACTCCGCGCTCGGCTTACTTTACTACGGGTTGAGCACCCAAGCCGAAAAGGCCGCCCCGGTCAGAGCCGGAGTGGGTTTCATGGGCCACGTGAAGCGGCTCTTCGGCAACACGTGAAGTATTTATCCAATCTCAACGGCAAGGGGCCTCTCCCGAGCGATTTCGATCAGGCAGCGTCCAGTGACCGACCCGTGACATCATGAACCTCAACGAACTTCCCCTGGAACATGCGCTGCTGGCCGATCGCAACGTGGCGATCAAGCTGGTGGGGGTGGGCGGCGCGGGCTCCAACGCGGTGGACCGGCTGAAAATGGAAAACCTCGAGCGCTTGCAGCTCGCAGTCATCAATACGGATTATCAGGCACTCGCGAGTTCGCCGGTGCAGGACAAAGTTCTGATCGGCATGGGCGTCACGCGCGGCCTCGGCGCCGGCGCCGATCCCGAACTCGGACGCGAGGCCGCGGAAGCGGACCGCGAGAAAATCAAGAAAGTGGTGAAGGACTGCGATCTGGTGTTTTTGGTGACGGGCATGGGCGGCGGCACCGGCAGCGGCGCTTCGCCCGTGGTCGCGGAAATCGCCGCCGAAGCGGGCGCGTTGGTCATCGCATTTGTCACCCTGCCGTTCAGTTTTGAGGGGGGGCGACGTTTGAAGCAGGCGGAGGAGGGGCTGAGGGCGCTTCGCCAGGTGTGCGATGCCGTGATTCCGCTGCCCAACGACGTGCTGCTGCAGGAGGGAGCGGATAATGAAACGGTGCTGGATTCCTTTGCTCGCGCCGACGAATGGATTGGCCGCGGCGTCAAATCCATCTGGTCGATGCTGTGCAAGACCGGCCTGATCAATCTTGATTTTGCGACCCTGCGTCAGGCGTTCCAACAACGGGGCGGGAAAACTCTTTTCGGCCTCGGGGAGGGTGCAGGGGAGAATGCCGTCGCCGATGCGGTGGCAAGCTTGAAGCTCTGTCCTTTGCTGCACACCCCGGAGTTCTCGCGCAAGGCGGACCGCCTTTTGGTCAATATCACGGGTGGAACCGATCTCACGTTGCCGAAGGTGAACGAACTCATGACGGCCATTACCGACCAATTTGGCCGGGATTCACACATCATCATGGGGGCGGTGATTGACGAGGCCATGGCGGGCCAGGTGGAGATTTGTATCATTGGCACGAGTGAAATCAGCGGACGCGGCGCGCCGGCGCGCCGTCCCGTGGCGACGACGCGGTCGAAAACATCCTTCGCCGTTCGTCACGAGCCGTCCCCCGAAACGCCGAATGCGCCGGCGCCGGCGGAGGAATTTGTCCTGTCGGTTGACCGGGTGCCCGCGGGCGCCGCCAAGAGTCAGGATGAAGTCGCGCGGGTGGCCCAAAAGGAATTTGGTTTCGGCGAAGTCGAAAGCCGCGGTCATTTCGAGAAGACCGATCGCAATCTGTTCGACGGTCAGGATCTCGACGTGCCGACGTACTTGCGCAAGGGGATCAAGATTTCGCTGTGAGTGGTCGCCTCGTTTAGCGGCCCAAAATGGCCGCGCGCCGCTCAGCCCGCGGTCCGCGGACGCTTACTGCAACAGCTTCGCCAGCGGAGCTTTGATTGCGTTGGCCCAAATCTCGTAGCCCTTCGCATTCGGGTGGAGGAAATCGGGCATGACCTCCTTCGACATGCGGCCGTCGGCGCCGAGAAACTTTGCGCCGATGTCGAGGTAGATCACCGATTTTCCGTCATGCAAGCGACTGATCGACTGGTTTATCGCCGCGACTTGCAGCCGGCCGGGATTGTCCGCCGTTTCGCCGCGGGGGAAAACCGCCAGCAGCAGGATCTTCGCGGCAGGGAGTTTTGTGCGCAGATGCTGCACGATGGCACGCACGCCCTCGGCGGCCTCGGCCGGCGTATTCTTCGGCGTCACGCGATCGGCCTCAAAGCCGGTGTTGTTGGTGCCGATCATCAGTACGACGACTTTGGGCCGGATGCCATCGAGTTCACCGTTTTGCAACCGCCACAGCAGGTGTTGCGTGCGGTCGCCGCTGATCCCGAAGTTGGCGGCCTTCAGCGGGGCAAAATGTTGGTCCCAAATGGGTTTTACGCCGCGACTCGGATCCGGATTGCGCCACCCGTCGGTGATCGAGTCGCCGAGAAAGAGCACGTCGCTGTCGCCGCGCTTCGCAATTTCGACAAAGCCCTCGTGCCGCTTGACCCATCCGGCTTCGCGCGGTTTGGGGTCGATGGCGGTGTTGGCTTGAGCGGCGAGCGTGACGGCCGTCAGGACGCATCCGGCGAGAGCGAGGCGAAGGAAATGGGGCAGGGTAATTTTCATGGATGGCCGGTGTGGCAGGGGCGGCAAGCGGGAGCAAAACTAAATCGTGGGCGGGCGTCGGTAAATTCGCGCCGCGCGCCGGCGGGTTTCGGGCTGATCAACTTTCAGAAATTGAACTGATCGATGTTGGTCCGGTTAAAGAGGAACGGCTTTCCGAGCAGGATGTTGTCGCCGGCGATGCTGAAGTTTCCCAGGGAGCCCGCCTTGAAGTTGGTCGCTCCGCGCTTGAGTTCGCCTTTCGCCAGCGCGACGCCGGCGTAGATCGTGAGATAGCCCAGATCGCCGGTGTTCCACAGGATCACGGTGTCGGTCACACCTTCGTGCACGTAGCGCTTGTTCTCGTTGGGCAGACCCAAACCGATGACTTTCACCTTGCCGGTTTTGCCCGCCTGCTTGACCGCCTCGGCGGCGCCGGGGACGGCAGGGGAGCAAATGGCCATGATGAGTTTGAGATTGGGATGCGCGCTCATCAGCGCGGTTGCCTCGGATTGCGCGCGATCCTTCAAGTCATCGCAGGGCCGCACGGCGACGAGTTTCATCTTGGGGTGCTTCTCCCTGAGGCGGATTTCGATCTGCTTTTGCCACTCGCGCTGATTGGCGGCCGTCAGCGTGGCGACGATCATGGCAAACTCGCCTTCGCCCCCGGTTAGCCGCGCCGCGTCGTCCATCAGCGCCTGCCCAATTCCCTCCGGCGTCGCCTGGTTGACGAAAAAAGCGCGGGCTTCCGGCATCGCATCGGCATCGTAAGTGATGACCTTGATTCCCTGCTTCTGCGCCTTGCGCAAGGCGGTGGAGATGCCCTCCTTGTTTTCCGCGGCGACGGCGATCACATCGACGCCGAGCGTGATCCAGTTTTCCACGATTTCGTTTTGCTTGGCGGCGTTGCTGTCGGTCGGACCATCGAAGAGCAGCTGGATGCCCAATTCCTTCGCGGCCTTGTCCGCTCCCGCCTTGCAGGAAATAAAATAACCGTTGCCCTTGGATTTCGGGAGCATGGCGACCACCAGCCGTGCATCGGCGGCGGCGAGCGCACGAGCGCCGGAGGACAGGACGACCAGGGCGATTCCCAAGCGAAAGAGGAGTGATTTCATGCGGTTTTTGGGGGTTCCAAAGCAGTGGCGGTAGCGTGGGCACCGGAGCCGCGACGCCAAAGCTTTTTTGCCAACACGCCCGCGGCGAGGGCGAGCAGGAGCAGCGCTCCCGTGAGCAGACCGGAAAATTCCTCCGCGGCGTTGAGCCGCATCACCAGGGGGAGGGTGGCGAGACCGTTTTTCAGGACAGCGATCGCAGCCACCCCGAGCAGAGTGCCGTGAACGCTGCCCACGCCGCCAAAAATACTGGATCCGCCCAGCACCACGGCGGTGATGGCAAACAGTTCGTAACCCAGCCCTGCGTCCGCCTTGGCCTGACCCAATCGCGCGGTGTAAATGATCGCGGCCGTCGCGGCGATGACCCCGGCGAGCACGTACACCAACCCGAGGCGCCGGGCCACCGGCAACCCGGCAAAACGCGCGCCTTCCGGGGAAAATCCGATCACGCGAAACGTGCGGCCGTAGGTGGTGCGATGAACCAGGACCCACACCAATCCGGCCACGGCGAGAAATACCCATGCTTGCGTCGGCATCCCCAGCCAACGTTCCTGGCCCAGAAAAAGAAAGCCGTCGGGAAATCCCGTATAGGTGACGGAACCGCGCGTCATGGCTTCAGCCAGTCCGCGATAGAGCGAGTAGGCGCCCAGCGTCACAATCAGCGGTGGCAACCTTGCCGCCGTGATGAGCACGGCATTGAAGCCGCCCGCGAGCGCCCCGGAGCAGAGGGTGAGAGCGATCGCCACCGGAATCGAGACCCCGCCGTCCTGCCACAGTTTTCCGAATACGACAGCGCAGAGCCCCAGCAGCGACCCCACCGAAAGATCGATGCCGCCGGTCAGAATTACGGGCGTCAGCGCCAGCGCGAGCAGGCCAATCTCGCAGGAATGCCGCAAGATATCGAACTGGCGGTCGAGCGTGCCAAATCCGACGACGATTCCGCGGCGGTTGGTGGTGGTGCCGGCGAAATAGAAGAACAGCCATTCCGCGATCAGCACATAGAGCAGCAGCATCTCGTGGCGGAGGAAAAACGTCTTCCAGTCGCGGGGCAGTGAAGGAAAGGTCATTTTTGAAACCGTTCATCTGCCAGTTTGTAACCCTCGTCTTGATCGATTTCCGGTTTCATGAGATCAGCGCCAATCAGCGAAGATGGGTGGTTTATGTCCCTGCTCGATCCCGTCGGCCACGAACGCGCAAACCGTCGGCGGCCGCGGCGAGAAGGATGATTCCTCCCTGCACCGCTTTTTCCCAGTGCGCTTCCACGCGCAGGTGAATCAGAGCCGGTGATACGCACGCGAGCAGCAGCAGCCCCGCGACAACGCCCCACAAATGGCCGCGACCGCCGCTAATCGCGACGCCGCCCACGACCACGGCGGCGATGACTTTCAGCTCCAACCCCGTGCCGGTCAGCGGTTGCACCTGCGGCGACTGCACGACGTTCATCAGGGCGGCGAGGCCGACGAGCGCCCCCATGACGACAAACACGAGAAAAGTAACGAGTTGGGGTCGCAGGCCGGCCAGTCGGGCGGCTTCCGGGTCGCTGCCGACGGCGTAGACCACGCGCCCGGCGACCAGATGGCGCAGGGCAAAGGCAAGGATGGCCACCAATCCCAGCGTGGCGAGGATGAGGGCGAATTGTCCCGCGGCTTGGTTTAGACCCAACCATTGCAGACCGTCCGGCAACGTGACGAATTCACCTTGGCGGACGAGATTCAGGCCCTGCCGGAGAGTCACCATCATGGCGAGCGTCACGACGATCGACGGCAGGCCGAGGCCGGCGATCAGGAGGCCGTTAATCGCGCCGAGCGCCGCGCCCAGGCCGATCGACGCCAACAGCACCCAGCCCACCGGCCAATGGGCGGCCGCGAGCAGGCCCGCGCTTACGCTGCAGATGGAAAACTGCGAGCCGACGGAGATGTCGATCTGACGGGCGATCATCACCACGGCCATGCCGCTCGCCAGGACAAGCGTCGGCGCTTCGCGGGTGAGCAGCGAAAGGAGGGGTTGGGGTTCGTAGAACGCCGGAGCGAGAACGGCCAACAGCGCCAATACGAAGAACAACACCGCGGCCACCGAGAGTTCGCGAAAGTAACGTTTCATCACGCCTGCCCCCGCTTAGGCGGCGACAAAGCCGAGCGGCTGGCTCGCGGCCCTTTCATGCGGCCGCGCTTTCATTGCTCTGGCCGACGGCAAGTGACATGACGGCGTGTGCATCGGAGGGGGCAGGGAGGATGCCGGCCAGCGTGCCGCGGCGCATCACCCCGATCCGATGGCTGAGTCCGAGAATCTCGGTCAGGTCGCTCGAGATCAGCACCACGGCAAGTCCCTCGGCGGCGAGTTGGCGAATGATCCGGTGGATTTCGCTCTTCGCGCCGACGTCGACGCCCTGGGTGGGTTCGTCGAGTATGAGCAGCCGGGGCTTCGTCGCCAGCCAGCGAGCGAGCGCAATCTTTTGCTGATTGCCTCCCGAAAGGCTGCTCGCAACAGCGCCGGGGCCTGCGCATTTCACGCCGAGAGCACGAATGAAATTCCCGCTCAGCAGAATTTCCCGCGGGCGCCGGAGCCAGGAGCCGGGAAACAACCGCGAGTGAATGGCCATCGTGATGTTCTCGGCCACGCTCATCTCCAAAACGACGCCATGCCGCCGTCGGTCTTCCGGCACATAAGCGATGCCCAACGCGATCGCGGCCTCCGGCGAACCCAGGACGACCGGGGCGCCGCCAACTTCAATCTGACCGGCGTCAGCCGGCGTGAGCCCAAAAAGAATCCGGGCCAGTTCCGTGCGGC
>JBEENF010000150.1:0-8248 GCA_041192325.1 Verrucomicrobiota bacterium | reverse complement strand
CGGAGCCTTGTTGCGCGGCTGAATCCAAGCGGGGGGAGGCGGTAATGGCGCCGTGACCGCCGGCGCCGGGGGCGGTAAATCACGGGTTGAGCGCGCCGGAGCCTGGCGCCCGGCCCGCCACTGAAGGAGAGCCAGGCTCAACCCCACGAACGCCGCCAGCGGCAGAATGATCCGACGGGCCCGCATCCGGTTTGGAACGTCACGCGGGCCAACTAGCTCGCCATGAACCCCAGATTCGGCCGCGCAAAGCGACCAATGTTGGGCAGCACGACCGGCAGGTCGGTGGCGCTTACCCCAAACCAGCGCGCGAGCGTGGCGCTGTACTCGTCGACGCTCATGGAAGGGATCCAACGGCCACGTCCGGTATCATCGGGGCCATCAATGGCAAAGGTCGGCATGCGGCCGTAAATGTCGCCGCCGCGCACCGCGCCACCCACCACGAAATGATGGCTGCCCCAACCGTGGTCGGAACCGTCGCCGTTGGTGTTGTAGGTGCGGCCAAAATCCGACGCCGTGAAAGTCGTGACCTGGTCCTCCGCCGCGACCGAAGCGAGCGCGTTGTAGAATGCGCTGACGGCCTGGCTGACGTCGCGGAAAAGATTCGCGTGAGCGCCGGTGGCGGTGTTGCCCGCCACCACCTGGTTATCGTGCAGATCCCAGCCGCCGAGGCGGGCAAAAAACACCTGGCGCCGCAGTCCGAGCGTTTGCTGCGCATTCACCAGCCGGGCAATCATGTGCAGCTGCTGGCTGATATTCGAGGTGAGCCCGGCGAAGAACGAGGCGAACGGACTGGCGCCGGTGACCACACTGGAAAGCAGCGCGCTGTTCGCCACGGCGCCGCGAGTCAGGCCCGCGAACGCGGTCTCGAACAGGTTGGCGTTCTGCGCCGCCAGCGCGTCGTTCAGGGCGGCCGTGCGCAGGCCGTTGACCGAAGTCCCCGTGCCGCTGCCCGTCAGCGCAATCGCGCCGGTCGTGCCCACCGCATACTGCACGACGTTGCGGCCCACCTGAAAGGAGTTCTGCCCGTTCAGGGTGATCGACATCGCAATGCGATTGTTCTCGTTGAACGCGTTCGTGAGATCGGCCAGCCGTCCACCCCAGCCCGTCGTGAACGGTTGGTCGGCAATGCTGCTCTGCCATTCGACCTGCTGATCGTTGTGGGAAAAAAGCTGGCGGGGCCGCAGATCGGGACGCGCGGTGTACTCCGCCTTCGTCAGGGGGTACGCCAGCGAACCCACATTAGCCATGATCGCCAGTTTACCCTGCTCGAACAGCCCCTTGAGACCGCCGTTCGTACTGCCGTTCGGGTTGATGCCGAGCGAGGGATGGAGTCCCCAACTGCGGCCGTCATTGGTGCGCGGGGTGATCGGGAGCACCGCGTTTTGCGCGAGCGCGAGCGCGCCACGCCCGGCGGAATACGCGTTGTACGTCGTCGGATCCGTGGGGATGATCAGGTTGTTGGCATCGTTGCCGCCCGCCAGGAAGAGACAAACGAGCGCTTTAAAATCCGGTTGGGGAGCCGCGGCCCGGGCGGGGACTCCGCTGGTGTCGGCCACGGCGCCAATCAAGCGCAGTTGCGCGAGCGCGGAGAGCATGCCCGTCGCGCCCACCGAGGCGCAGCACGCGCCGAGGAACTTGCGCCGGGAAAGATCGGGGTGGGCAGTCTTGGAGTTGTTCATCGCGGCGGTTATTTCTGAACGGCGCCCTGGGGCACGCTGACGGTGAGATAGAGCGCCGAGCGCACGCGTTCGAGGTCGGTGGCGGCGGTGTTGTTCGGCATGGCCGTGATCGCGGCCACGATGCGGTCCGTCACCGTCTTGGGCAGCCCGCCCCCGGCCAGCACCAGGTTCGTGTAATCCACCAGCGCCGCCGGGGTCCGGGCCAGGGCCAGAAAATTGCTCTCAAACACGAATCCAATGGTGGCCTCGTCAGGGTTGAGGGTGGCGCCCTGCGAGCGGTTGGCGTAGATCCAGGACCACAATTGGTTGGGCTGCGCGATGGCGGTCGTGTCCGTGAGAATCTGATACTCCGGCGCGAAGAGGCCGGCCGAGGCCAGCGCGCCCGGCAAAACATAATTGGGCTCGAAGAAATTGAAAACCGTGGGGGCGTGCAGCGCCGTCTGGCCGAGCTGGCTTTCGTTGGTTTGCGCCACAAAAAACGCGAAACGGCCGTTGTTCGCGCCGCCGTTGAAGGCCCGCAACAGCGCGGTCGCCCGCAGCAGCGGCTCGCGCAGCTTGCCGAAACTGGCGCCGGCGGCCACCGCCGGAGATCGCGCTTCGTAGTCGTTCAGAATTGCCTGCGCCACCGCGCCGAGATCGCCGCGCCCTCCCAGGCCATTGTTGGCGAACACCTGCGCCACCCGGTAAACATAGCCGGGACTGGGATTGCTCGTGACCAGGCGCTGGATGAGCTGGCGGGCAATAAAGGGGCCGGTGTTCGGATGGTTGAAAAGCGTGTCCAGCAAATCCTTCAGGTCCTTCGCCCCACCCTGGTTGGCCGGGATCACCACCCCGTCCACGATGACCTTCTCGGTGTTGTCATGAAAATCAGGATACAGAAGCATTGGTTCGATCCAGTTCGCCGCCGCCCCGGTGAAGCTTGGGTTCGTCGCCGTGGAGGCGTACCCCCACCCGGTAAACACTTTCGCCAGCTCCGTGACCGTCCTTTGGTCGTACGTCGGAATCGGCACGCCGAGCGCGTCGAGCATGAGCGTCCCGTCCGGCTGCAGGCGGTTGAGGCCGATGGTGAAGAGCTGCATGACCTCGCGCGCATAATTCTCGTCCGGCGAGGTGAACAGCTGCGTGCGGGGGTCCAGGGTCGCCCGGCGGTTGCGCAGGCTGCTCAGGTAAACGCCCATGATCGGGCTCAGTGTCACCTCCTCGAGCACCTGGCGGAAATTACCGAACGCGCCCCGGACAAGAATGTCGTAGTAATTCGCGAGCCCGAGGGGATTGTTGTACAAACTCGAGTTAACGTCGGAAACCACGAGGATCTGGCTGAGCGCAAAGGCCATCCGCTGCCGCAGTTGATCCGGAGCCGTGCGCGCATTCTTCCACCAGCCGGCCTGCCGGTTTTGGTAGCTGTATTGGGGATTGTCGGAGCTGAGCGCGGTAAAGCTGTTGAAATCCGCCCGCGTGGCCGGGAGGAGGAGCGAGGCCGGCAATCCGATTTGCGTCCCGATCCAGTTTCTCAATTCGCTGAACCGCCGTCCGACGAGCGCATCGATTTCCGCTTTGGTGGGGCCAAAGGTCGCCTGCATCAGGAACCGCGCGGCATCCACCGCCGTCATCGGCGCGTCCGCAATCGCCGGCATCGTGGCGGGTGGAGTGAACGTCAGCGATCCGCTGGATTGGATAAACGCGCCGCGAAGTTCGCCCCCCGGGAAATTCGCCGATTCGATGCTGACGAAAACCCGTCCGTCTTTCAGCGCCTGCACCATGTCCGCCGCCGTCAGGCCGGCGGTGGACTGAATGATCCAGCTTTGCCCGTTGACCTGGCCGTTCGAAAGCCGCGCGAGTTCCGTGCCGACCTCGCCGGTGTTACCGAGGCGCAGATAAGCGACCGTTTGCGGAGAGCTGAGATTGGAGAAGGTGACATCGACGACCGCGAACGTCTGATCGGAGCTGAGTTGAACCGTGGCCGTACCATACGCCGTGGATACTGCGGCCGCCGGGGCCGGTCGCAGCGAGGCAAAGTAAAGGGTGCCCGGATTGTAGAAGATTGAAACCGCAGCCGTGCGGCGGGAATCGACCAGATAACCGGGCCCGGAAACGATCGAGAGTGAAACATCCTTGTTGATCGCCGGCCCGGAGGCATTTTCCCGCGCGCTAATCGGAATGGTGGCGGCCGTCGCCCCCGCCGGAATGGTGACGAAGCCCGGGAGACTGCCAAAATCGCTCCCCATGAAAGCCGACCCTCCGACGTTGTAGTAGACCGTCAGCGCCGCCGCCGTCGAACCCGTGCGCGACACGGTAAATACCGCCGGCGCGCTGCCTTTCGTATCCGTGCTCACCGTCGTTGCCGCCACGCTCACCGTGGCGAAATTGTCGGACGTCAGATCGTACACCTCCACGAGGGCGATCCCGGTGGTGTTGCCGACGCCGCTGACCTGAATGGTGTAGTTTCGGCCCGGCGCCAGGTCGACCATGAGCGCGGCGTCTTTCGAACCGGGCGCGAAGGGAAACGCGCCCGTTTGTCCGAATGCGGCTTTCAACGCGGCGGTATTTTCCGTCCCCCAATCGTTGTTGGACGCAATTTGGGTGGTCCCCTGAATGACGGCGATCGCGGGATCCGCGAGGGTTGGCAGTCCCGGAAACAACTCCCGCAAGGCGGGGCCGGCCGCGCGAACCAGCATCTTTCGCGCTCCGCCGCCGGGGGCGATCGCCACGCCGGAAATCAAAATTCCCGCGCCGGTGCCGACCATGCCGCGCGTGGAAAAATTCATCAGCCGCGCCTGGCCCGTGACATCATACACTTCCAACAACACGACCCCGCTGACCGTCCCCACCCCGGTGATCCTCGCCGTATACCCGCCCGGACCGAGCGTGGTGAGCAGGGCGGCATCCCGCGATCCGGCCGTCAGGGGAAAAGCGCCGGCCGCGGTGAAGCCGGTTGCCCCGCCAATGGAAGTCGTCGTCCAATCGTCGTTTTCCGCGATCTTGGTCGACTTCTCATACAATTCCAACTTGGGGTTGGCCAGGGTGGTTCCGATCCCGGGGATCGCGCTCATGCCCGGGCCGATCGCGCGAATGAGGACCCGTTTGGCTGGGCCTTCACCGATGACAAAGCCCACGATGGGCGCGTTGTCGCCGGTGGCGGCTTGCGCCCGGGTCGAGAGGTTCGACAACCGCTGGTCAAACTCTGCCGCCCGCAGGAGGAGCGGCGCCACGAACAGCAGGGCTAAACAAGCAAGCCGGGGCAGGAGTGAAAATTCTTTCATGAAGCCGAAGGGGAAGGCTGGGAACGGAATCACCTTAGACGCTGCGGGACTGCGGTCGATACACCAATGCGCAAAATAACTGCGAAAATCCGCAAGGGACTCAGACGATGAATAATCCCGCGTAAAATTCCCGTTTAAGCAAGCTCCCGTTCGACGCGAGTGTTAGCCCGCGAAGGCACGTGGATTTAACGCGGCCCGCCGCCAGGCCGTGGGCGGCGCGCGAACGAGACTTTGCCACAAGAAGCCGTTGCCCCGCTCCACGAAGGCGCTTCACTCTAAAATTATGGGCGACACGCGACTCGGAGAAAACCAGATGGTTTCTCCCGCGCGCACCCTCGCCGATCAGGCCTTTTCGCGCGCGGCGGGGGCCCCGTTGATCGAGGGCAATCAGGTGCGATTGCTGCGCGACGCCCGCGAGAATTACCCCGCCTGGCTCGAGGCCATCGCCCACGCGCGGCATCACGTCCACCTCGAGAATTATATTTTTCACGATGATGCGACCGGGAAAATGTTCGCCGATGCCCTGATCGCCAGCGCGCGCACCGGCGTGCGCGTTCGGGTCATTTACGACTGGCTCGGCAGCCTCGGACGGACCGGCCGCGCCTTCTGGCAACGGCTGCGCGCCGCAGACGTCGAAGTGCGCTGCTTTAATCCGCCCCGCCTCGACACCCCGTTCAGCTGGCTCACCCGCGACCACCGCAAGCTGCTCGCGGTCGACGGCGAAGTCGGGTTTGTCACCGGTTTGTGCATCGGCCGGATGTGGTCCGGCCAGCCCGAGAAAAAAATCGCGCCGTGGCGGGATACCGGCATTGAAGTGAAGGGGCCGGCCGTGACGGAAATCGAGAGGGCGTTTGCCCAAGTTTGGGCGATGATGGGGCCTCCTCTCCCGCACGACGATTTCGTCCCGCACGCGGAGCCGGGCAGCGGCGGGGTAAGCCTGCGCATCGTGGGCACCGTCCCGTCAACCGCCGGCATGTTTCGAGTCGATCAACTGGTGGCGGCTTTGGCGCGGCAGCGGGTTTGGCTGACGGATGCCTATTTCGCGGGCACCACGACTTACGTGCAGGCGCTGAACGCGGCGGCACGGGACGGCGTCGATGTGCGCTTGCTGGTGCCGGGTTCGACGGACCTTCCCCTGCTCGCTTCGCTTTCGCGCGCCGGCTATCGCACGCTCCTCGAAGCGGGGGTGCGCGTGTTCGAATGGAACGGACCCATGTTGCACGCGAAAACCGCCGTGGCCGATGGCCGCTGGGCGCGAGTCGGTTCCACCAACTTAAATCTGGCGAGCTGGCTGGGCAATTGTGAGCTCGACGCCGTAATCGAAGACGAGGGGTTCGCCAGCCAGATGGAGGCGGCCTATCTCGAGGACCTCGACCACGCCACCGAGATTGTGCTCACCGCTAAACGGCGCGTGAGGTCTCCCCGTCGGCCACCGTTGTCGCGCGGCTTCGTGCGACGTGGCACCGGTAGCGGTGGTCGCGCCGCGGCCAGCGCGTTGCGGGTCGGCAATGCGATCGGCGCCGCGTTTTCGAATCGTCGCACCATGCAGCCCGTCGAGGCGCGCCTCATGGCGGGGTCGGGACTGGTGCTGTTGCTCCTCTGTGGGCTCTTCGCCTTTTTTCCCCGGGCGCTGGCCTATCCGGCCGTCGTATTCCTTGCCTGGATCGCCCTGGCGCTGCTCTACCGCAGTTTCAAAATCAGCCGTCGCCGCCGGTGAGGGCCAGCCCCACTTTTCCGGCGGCGGCCGCGTTAGCGGTGGGATTCATTAAAAAACTGCCGGATGGCAGATCGGCGGCCAGCATTGTCCGCGTGATGGGAGAACCCCTTAAATGAGCATTGACCAAGCAATCCAGGATCTGGTCGAAAAAGGCGCGGCCCTGGCTTACGTGAACCAACCAGGCCCCGCGGTCGGCGTGGCGTGGTGGCGGCGGGTCAACGCCAATCTGCACCTTTACTGGGCGCCCGGCTTAAGCGATTTTGACCAGCACCCGATTCACTGCGCTTCCGAACAGATCCACTACGACGGCCTGGCCGTCTCGTTTCACGACAAGGCGGGAGAAATGACCGCTTACCTAACCCTGATCCAAGAAGCGGAGTACAACGAAGAACAGGCCAAGATCCTGGCCGAACAAATCGCCTGGTGGAAAAAGGAGTTCGAAACGAACGAGTATTTCCGCGCCAGCGTCCTGGAGGCCTACCAGCGGGCCGGGACTTGGTGACGACTTTTGTCGTTGAAATAAGTTAACGCGGGAGGGCACGTAACCCGCCCACCCCGCTCAGGGGCGGGGGACCGGCGAAGGCGCCGACCCTATCGTGGGCGGCGCCGCGAGAGTGTCCCCAACCCCTGCATCCTTCCCGGCTGGCGCGGAAATAATTCCGACGACCCGACTGAGGCGAGCCCAGCGCGCGCCGAAACGTTTGTGGGCGATGGATTCGAGGCGGAGATTAGGCAGCAGATCATCGGGATCGACTCCCATCTCGCCCGCCGCTGACGTCGGACGGAGCGCCTGCGCCACGATCACTTCGCGGAAGGTGCCTTCTTTCATATGGTACGCGATTTGCTCGGTGCGTTGGCGCGCGACCCCATTGATCACGGTTGGAATGCGCCAGAGCACGAAGGGGATCGTCGACTTGTTCGTCACGAAAAGCAGGGGGCCTGGCCGGCGGCCAAGCTCCTCATGTTCCCACTCCAGTTCCTGCATCACGAGATTCTGACTGGTATAGGTATGGCGGGCGATGGCGGGAATGCACCAGCCTGCCACCCAGAGCGCCAGGCCGGTTGCCGCCAGTCGGCTCGCCGGGGCCCACCAGCGGTCACACGCCCGCACAAAAATCCCCATCACCAACGCGAGCACTAGGCAGATCGGCAGCGCGAAGCGGGATGCGATCACGTCGTCTAGCCGGCTCCAGTAATAGAACATGATGACGGCGAGGTTGGCGATGACGCCGGCGGCAAAGGCCGCGAACCCAAAAATTTCGGGGGGAATGGGCGGCCGGCACGGGCTCCGCGCCCAGCGCCACGCCCGCGCCAGCGCCCAGACCGTCGCCAGGGCGCCCAGCACGGAAAGATAGCCCGAGTTTGCGAGATGCGGTCCAAAGTTGAAAAAAAAGGTCCAGGCCGACTCGAGATTGCCCTCGAGATACGCGAGGCTGAAGCGCGAGGTCTGGCCTTCCTGTAACTGCCAGAGCATCGGAGTCGCCGAAAGCACCCGGTTGTGCCACGCGTAGGGCGCCAGCAGCAATGGAGCGAAGATCGCGGGCCAGGTGAGAAACAACCGGCCCGCCCGTATCCACCCGGCCATCACCACC
>JBEENF010000149.1:0-8273 GCA_041192325.1 Verrucomicrobiota bacterium | reverse complement strand
TTATTCCCGGTGATCAACCTCACTATGCACTCATTCAAGATTGCCCTCCTCCTCGCCTGCGCCGCCCTGTTCGTCTCCCCGGCGCCCGTCCTAGCCGCCGCCAGCGGCAAAAAGAAAGCCGACGCAGCGCAAAAGGCCGACAATTACCCGCTCAAGACCTGCGTCGTCTCGGGTGAACCGCTCGGCAGCATGGGCGACTCGTTCCAGTACACGCACAAGGAAGCCGGCAAACCCGACCGACTCGTGCGTTTCTGCTGTGAAGGTTGCGTCGACGATTTCAAGAAGGAGCCGGCCAAATTTTTGAAAAAGCTGGACGATGCAGTGGCGGCGAACGCGGCCCCGAAGAAATAGCGCCCGCTTGCTCGTCAACTCGATCCCGCGGCGGTAGCTTCACTCCATGCGTTCCTGGTTTGCACTCGGTCTCCTCGCCGGCCTCCTCGCCACGGCCGGCTCTGTCGCGGGCGCCGCAGGCGAAACCGCGACTCCGGCGGCCAAGGCCAGCGCCGTGTACCAGTGCCCCATGCACCCGTGGATCAAATCGGAGCGCCCGGGCAAATGCACCATTTGCGGCATGGATCTCGTGGCCGCGCGCGCGGGCGGGGAAGGAATTGACACCGTTTCCCTGCCACGATCCAGCATCACCGTGGTGGGGGTGGAGTCCGCCGTAATTGCCCGTCAGCCGTTAACCCGAACCGTGCGCGTCACCGGTCGGATCGACGACGACGACACGCGGCATCGCATCCTCTCGGCCCGCGTCCCGGGGCGTATCGAAAAGCTGCACGTGAACTTTGTCGGCGCTCCGGTGCAGGCGGGAGCGCCGCTCATCACGCTGTTCAGCCCCGAGGTCCTCACGGCGCAACGCGTTTTCGTCGAACGCATCCGCTCGGGCGAAGGCGCCTTCCCGGCCGCCGAGCGCTCGGCCTCGCGGGAACGCCTGATCGAATTGGGCCTTTCCGAGACCGACATCGCGGCGCTGGAAAAAAGTCTGCAGCCGACCTCGACCGTGGTCGTCCGCGCGCCTTTTACGGGCACCGTCGTCTCGAAAAACGCCTACGAGGGACAATATGTTCAGGCGAGCGACCGACTGCTGGAGCTCGCGGATTTTTCCCGCATGTGGTTCGTCTTCGACGCCTACGCGCAGGACATACCCTGGCTTCACGTGGGACAGCCGGTGGAGATCACGACGCGCGCCGTCCCGGGCGAGGTCATCGTGGCGCCGATCGAATTCATCGATCCCAACTTCAATGAAATGACGCAGACGGCGAAGGTCCGCGCGGTGCTGCCCAATCCGCATTACAGCGCCAACGGCGAGTCTCATTCCCTGCCCCACCGCGTGCTGGCCGAGGGCCGCGTGTTGGTGGAATCGCCCGCGGTGCTCGCCGCGCCGCGGTCTGCGGTGCTCGATCCCGGCACCGGTCCGGTGGCCTACGTGGATAGGGGCGGAGGCAACTACGAGCGGCGGGCCTTGCGCCTCGGGCGCCGGGGCGATGCCTTGGTTGAAGTGCTCTCCGGGCTGCATGAAGGGGAGAAGGTCGTGGCGACCGGGGCCTTGCTCATCGATGCGCAGGCGCAACTTTCCCGCGAGACGTCGGGTCCGCATCCCGGTCACACCGCGACTCCGCCGCCGGCCAACGCGGCGCCCGACCACCGCAAGACCGGTGGACAACCGACGGCGGACGCGCCCGAAAAATTCAGCGCGCTGGCCAATGCGGCGGTCGAGGCTGCTGCGGCGCTGGCGAGTGACGACTTCGCGCGCTATCGGACGTCCTTTCCCGCGTTGCTCGCGGCGGCGAAGGAATTCCCCGCGCTGCCCAAGCTCGAGCTCGGCGATTCCATCAAGTCCAGCCGGAGGTCGTTTGAGCCGTGGAGCACTCAGGTCGCCGATTTGCTCAAGCCGCACCGCACCCACCTCGGTCTGAAAATTTTCCAATGTCCCATGACCCCGGTCCTCGGCAAAGGCCGCTGGGTCCAACGCAACGCCCCGCTTAAAAATCCGTTTTTCGGAGCGGCGATGGCCAATTGCGGCGAGGAAATTCCCTAGCGTCAGCGGCTACGGTCGCAGGCGGATGAACGCCCGCTCCAGCTCGGTCCATGATCAAAGCCCTCATCACCTGGTCCCTGCACAATCGCTTTCTCGTTCTTTGCGGCACGCTGCTGCTCCTGGGCTGGGGAATCTTTGCGGTGCGCCGGGTGCCGATCGACGCCATCCCCGATCTCAGCGAAAATCAGGTCATCGTCTTCGCCGACTGGGAGGGCCGCAGTCCGCGGGAAGTCGAGGACCAGGTCACCTACCCGCTGTCGGTCAACCTCCAGGGCCTGGCGGGCGTGCGCACCGTGCGGGCCACGTCGATGTTCGGCTTCTCGCTGATCACGGTGATTTTCGACGACAAGACCGACAACTATTTCGCCCGTACCCGCACGCTCGAGCGCCTGAATTATCTGGGTAATATCCTCCCGGCCGGCGTTACGCCGCGCCTCGGGCCGGACGCGACGGGCCTGGGCTGGGTGTACCAATATTATCTGAAGACCGACTCGACGGCCGCCGGCGCCGCGAGTGGCCCGGGCCACGACCTGGGTTCGCTCCGCGCCCTCCAGGATTATTTTATCCGTTATCAACTGGCGGCCGTGCCGGGCGTGGCGGAGGTCGCCAGTATCGGCGGTTTCGTACGACAATGGCAGGTCGAGGTCTCCTCCCTGCGCATGCGACAATACGGCGTTTCGCTCCAGCAGGTCATGGAGGCGATCGGCAAAAACAACCTGAACGTCGGCGGCCGTACGCTCGAGGAAAACGGGATGGAGTTTGTCGTCCGCGGCCGCGGCCAAATCACCTCGGCGGCGGACATTGAAAATATCGCGCTGATGGTGCGCGAGGGAGCCCCGGTTTATGTGCGGGACATCGCAACGGTGCAGGTGGGCGGCGATTACCGGCGCGGAGCGCTCGACGTGGATGGGCAGGAAGTGGTCGGCGGAACCGTGGTGATGCGCTCCGGCGAAAACGCCTGGCAGGTAATCCAGGACGTGAAGGCGCGGATTGAACAAATTCGTTCGGGCCTGCCGCCGGGGATCACGATCGAGCCGTTCTACGACCGCAGCAGCCTGATCGACCGGGCGATCGCCACGCTGAAACACACCCTGTGGGAGGCCGTGCTGCTCGTCACGCTCATGCACGTGATTTTCCTGTTTCACTTCCGGAGCATCCTGATCGTTACGCTGCCGCTGCCGGCTTCGATCCTGATCGCGTTCATCCTGATGAAACAATTCGGGATCCAGTCCCACATCATGTCACTCACCGGCATCGCGATCGCCATCGGCGTGCTGGTCGATGCGGCGATCGTGATGGTCGAAAACGTCATCCGGCACTGCGAACTGGAAGAGCAAAATCGCGCGACGGCCGGTCCGGGCGGAGCTTCGGCGCCGCTCGCCCCGCGGGATTATTTCGACATTACGCTGGCCGCCTCCTGTCAGGTCGGTCGCCCGATTTTTTTCGCGATGGGGATCATCATCCTCGCGTTCATTCCCATTTTCACGCTCACCGGCCAGGAAGGAAAACTTTTCCACCCGCTCGCCTGGACCAAAACCTTCGCGATGGTGGGCGCCACCTTGCTGGCGGTCACGCTCGTCCCCGTGCTCTGCACGTTTCTCGTGCGCGGGCCTTTTCACGCCGAAGAGCGCAACTGGCTCATGCGGGCGCTGCTCGCGGTTTACGATCCGGCGCTCAATTGGGCGCTCCGGTGGCGCAAGACGGTCGTCGGCGCCGCGGTGGCGTTGCTGGGGTTTTGCATCGTCCTGGCGTTTGGCGTGCCCTCCCCGCTGTGGACGCGGGTGGCCGGAGATGCGGCGCCGCCACGCTGGGCCGCGGGATTCGGCTCAGAATTCATGCCCACGCTGCAGGAGGGTTCGCTGTTGTTCATGCCGGTGCTGCTGCCCAGCACCTCGCTGACGGAGATCAAACGCATCATGGCGTGGCAGGACACGGTGATTCGCTCGACGCCCGAGGTGGTCTCGGCGGCCGGCAAGCTCGGACGCTTCGAAACGGCGACCGATCCCGCGCCCGTCGAAATGATTGAGACCACAATCGAGCTAAAACCTCCGTCCGCCTGGCGAGCAGGGATGACCAAGGAAAAGTTAATCGAGGAGATCAGCGCCAAGTTGAGTCAGGTTCCCGGATACGTGCCGGGGTTTCTGCAACCGATCGAGAACCGGATCCTGATGTTGTCGACCGGCATTCGCGCCCAGCTGGGGGTCAAGATTTTCGGCAACGATCTCGATGCGCTCCAGCAGAAGGCGTTCGAAGTCGAGCGGGTGGTGAGCAAGATCGAGGGGGCGATTGGCGTCGCGCCTTCGCGCGTACAAGGCAAGCCCTACCTCGAAATCGTGGCCGACCGCGCCGCGCTGGCGCGCTATGGCTTGAACGTCGAAGACGTGCTGGCCGTCGCCGAAACCGGGATCGGCGGGAAGAACGTCACGACGACCATCCAGGGCCGCGAGCGTTGGCCGGTGCAGGTGCGATTTGAACGCGCGGATCGCGAGGACCTCGACCGACTCGGCGCCTTGCCCGTGGCCATCGGCGGCGGACGCTACGTGCCGCTCGGGCAAATCGCCACGATCGAGCGGGTCGTGGGGCCGAGTGAAATTGCGAGCGAGAACGGGCAGCTGCGGGTGTTTGTACAAGCGAATGTATCCGGCCGCGACCTGGGCGGTTTCGTCGATGACGTGAAGCGGGGCATCGCGCAGGAGGTCACCCTTGATCCGGGCATGACCATCGAGTGGAGCGGCCAGTACGAAAATCAAATTCGGGCGCGGCAAACCCTTCAGCTCATTATGCCCGTGGTACTGCTGATTATTTTCGTGATTCTCATGATCACATTCGGCTCGGCGAGCGAAGCGGCGCACGTGATTCTTGCCGTACCCTTCGCGCTGACCGGCGGCGTGATTCTACAATGGATTCTTGGCTTTAATTTCAGCGTCGCCGTCTGGGTGGGCTACATCGCCCTGTTCGGGACCGCCATTCAAACGGGCGTGGTCATGGTGATTTATCTCGAAGAGGCCGTGGAGAAGGCCGTGCGCAAAAAGTCGGGTCCTCGGATTGAGGGCGAACCCGATGGGTCACTGGCGCTGACGCGGGACGAACTCATCGCGGCGGTCAAGGAAGGCGCACGGCTGCGGCTGCGACCGAAAGTCATGACGGTCGCGACCACTGTGGCGGGCCTCATCCCCATTTTCTGGAGCACACGCACCGGCGTGGAAGTGATGCAACCGCTCGCGGCGCCGGTCGTCGGCGGCATGCTTTCCTCTCTTCTGCACATCTTGATCGTGACGCCCGTAATTTTCACCTGGCTCCGCGAAAGACGCCTCACCCGCATTCAGGCGTGACGCAAACCGCCCTCGCATGCGCCAGCCATTTTACGCCTTCGTCCGCGATCTCCACCTCTACGGGGGTCTCTTCCTGAGTCCGTTCCTCATAGTGTTCGCACTCAGCGTCGTCTTTCTCGTGCATGCTTGGGTGCCGGGCGCGGGCGCGCCACCGGTCCGCCGCAGGGCCGCCAACGTGGCCTTGCCCGCCAACCTCGAGCAATTGAAGGGCCGGGAACAGCTCACTGCGTTGCATGCCGTGCTCGATACCCTCGAGGTTCGCGGGGAAATCGGCTTTGTCCGTCAGTTGCCCAAACCGCGGCGGTTCGTCATTCCGGTGGCCGTGCCGGGGCGCGAGACGGTGGTGGAACTAGATGTGGCGGGCGCCACCGCTGACATCTCCACGCGTTCGACCGGCGGCTGGGACGCGATGGTGTATCTCCACAAGATGCCGGGCCCGCATAATGTGAATCTCCGCGGCAACGCTTTCTTCATGCAAGTCTGGCGCTGGCTCGCCGACGCCACGGTTTACTTGACGCTTTTTGTATCGGTCAGCGGCATCTATCTCTGGACCGTGCTCAAGAGTGAGCGTCGCGTCGGGCTGATCCTGCTCGCCACCGGCGCGCTCTCTTTGGGAGGAATGATTTATGGTCTCACTCGCTGAGAAGGCCTCCGAGCCGCTTTCCGGCCCCCGCGCGGAGTCGACGCGCTGGCAGCGGTGGAACCGCCGGCTTCACTATTTTCTCGGGCTTTATTTCCTCTTCTTCCTCTGGCTCTTTTCGCTCACCGGCCTGCTGCTCAACCACGGCCAATGGTCCTTTGCCGAGTTCTACGCAAACCGGCGGATAACCCACGTGGAGCAACCCGTGCGCCGGCCGCCGGCGGCCGACGCCGAAACCGAGGCAAAGGACGTGCTCCGGCAGCTCGGCATCTCCGGCGAAATCCAGTGGCTGACGGCGGCGACGGAACCCACCCGCCTGGAGTTCCGCGTCGCCCGCCCCGGCCTTCAATACGAGATTGCCGCCGACTTCAAAATAGGGATCGCGAAAGTCCAGCGTACCGAAGTGAACGGCTGGGGTACGGCCCGCGCCTTGCACACCTTTTCCGGCGTGCGCTTGGGCGATGCGAAAAACCAACGCGACTGGCTCCTGACCACCGTGTGGGTCTATGCCATGGACGCGCTGTGCGCGGGCCTCGCCGTCATGGTGGCAAGCGGCGTGGTGCTGTGGTGGGTGCGTCGCGAACGTCGCGTGAGCGGTCTGCTGGCCCTCGCCTGCGGCACGTTCGTCTGCGCCTGGCTGGTCGTCGGCTTGCGATGGCTGCAATGAAAGCCGCGGGCCCGACGCGGCGCTCACTCGTTTTTCGATTTGCGCGCGGGGCCGGCGTCGTCTCGCTCTGCCTCATGACGTTTTCGCTTTTTCGGTTCCTCGCGTGCGTGGCTGCCTTGGTGACTACGGCGCGGATGGCTCCGATCGCGCAGTTCGCGGCGGCGGCTCAGCCGCAGTTGGCGCCATCCGGCGATGGACGGGCGTGGCTCGTGTTCGGCCGCGGATCAGAGATCTTCGCCGCGGGCTCGGATCGCGGGGGAACCACGTTTGCTCCGCCCGTCAAAGTGGCCGACATTCCCAAGCTGATGCTGGGCATGCGCCGCGGTCCCCGCATTGCCGCCCACGGCGCGAACGTGACTGTCACCGCCGTCGGCGCCGAGTTGTTCGCGTTTCACTCGGCGGATGCGGGTCGCACCTGGAGCTCCCCCACCGTGATCAACGAAATCTCCCGGTGCGCGCGGGAAGGCCTGCAGGGTCTGGCCGCCGCGAGCGACGGGCGCGTGTTTCTGACGTGGCTCGACCTGCGTAACGGCAAGATGGAGCTGTGGGGCGCCGAGTCGGCGAACGGCGGGCAGAGCTGGGGCGCGAATCAACTCGTTTATCGCTCACCCGCCAAATCGATCTGCGAATGCTGTCACCCGAGCGCGCTCTTCGACGCCGAGGGAAATCTCGGCCTGATGTGGCGCAACTCCCTCGAAGGAGCCCGCGATTTGTGGTTCTCGTCGCGAACCGCGAGGGCGCCGGCATTTTCTCCTGCCGTGAAACGCGGCGAAGGCTCGTGGAAGCTCGAAGCGTGCCCGATGGACGGTGGAAACATCATCGCGCTCGGCGGCGGCAAGTTTGCCAGCGTGGGGCAACGGGCGGGGCAAATCGTTTTCGCCGCCGTGGACGGGTCTGAACTCATTTTGGGTCCGGGCAAACAACCGGTCGCGATCGCGCAACCCGGCGGCATCCTGCTGTTCTGGCAGCAAGGTTCCGATCTGGTCACCGCCCGAATCTCGTCCGCCGGCGTGAAAACGCCGACCGTCGTTCATGCGACCGACGCACGCTTCCCCACGCTCGTGGCGCTGGGCAACGGACAGGCGCTGCTCGCGTTCGAGCAGGGGCCCGCCAAGGGAACCGCCGCCGTTGTCGTGGAGAAGCTCGCGCTGGTTTCGCTCGCGAATCGCTAAGCGCCGGCACCGGTGTTTGGCGGGATCGTCAGCGCGACGTTCCTCACGCTGCTCGTGCTGCCCGCGCTCTATGCCACGTTTGAGCGCCACGTGCCCGACCGCGGAGAGCCGGCGGACCCCGCGCCGGCGCCGGCAGACAGGCCTCCGGCGCTGGCGGCGGCGGAGCACGCGACCAGCCTGGGCAGCAGGAATACCGCGGGAAATTAGCGCCGCATCGGTCGGTCCGCTGCGCCCATTCCCGCGCGCGTCGAACCTGCCATCTCACGGCAGGCCTCGGCGCAGGCGCGGCAGGCCTCGGCACATTCCTGACAGTGTTCCATCTGATGCTTCGCGCATTCTTCGCCACAGACTTCGCACACGTCCGCGCACAAGGCACAGACCCGCTCGGCAAACTGCGAACCCCGCGCCATCTCCCGCGCGG